>JBDSOK010000044.1:0-4672 GCA_039914845.1 Nitrospiria bacterium
CCATTCGCGGCAGGTCGCGCAAATCGCCCGGACGAGTCGCTGCGCCAGAATACAATTCAGCGATGAGACGAAGTTGTACGGCTCAATTCCCATGTTGACGAAACGCCCGATGACGTCGAACGCGTTGTTGGCGTGCACGGTTGTAAAGACCAGATGCCCCGTGAGGGCCGATTGGATGGCGATCTGTGCGGTCTCGGCATCGCGAATTTCCCCGACCATGATCTTATCGGGATCGTGGCGCAGAATCGAGCGCAGCCCCTTCGCGAACGTCAAACCCTTCTTCTCGTTGACGGGGATCTGAACCACGTTACGAAGCTGGTACTCCACCGGATCTTCGATGGTGATGATCTTGTCTTCCTGGTGGTTGATCTCTTCGATCGCGGCATACAAGGTCGTCGTTTTCCCGCTCCCGGTCGGGCCGGTGACCAAGACCATCCCGTACGGTTCAACGATCGATCGCCGGAACCGGCGCAGGTCATCGGGATTGAACCCCAGCCGATCGAGTCGCAGTTGGTCGATGCCGGCAGTAATGTATTCCTTGTCCAGGATTCGGATGACGACGGCTTCACCGAAAATCCCCGGGAGGATCGACACGCGGAAATCGACCTTCTTTTGATCGAGCCGGAGCTTGAACCGGCCGTCCTGAGGGACCCGCTTCTCGGCGATATCCAATTCCGACATGATTTTGATTCGCGAAATCATGGGCGCATGAAATTTGAGATCCAGCGGTTCCATCGCCGGGTACAGGACCCCGTCCACGCGATATTTGACCGACACCCCGCGCTCGCCCGTTTCAATGTGGATGTCGCTGGCACGTTTCTGGAGGGCGTTGAGGATCATGGTGTCCACCAGCTTGACGACGGGGCTGGAATCTTTGGAAATCTTTTCGACCGACAGCACCTCGTCGCCGCGATCATCTTCTTTGATGAGCACGGGGTGGAAATCGGCCTCGATCCGTTTGAGGACCTGCGAAGATCCCTCGCTGCGCTTCAGCGCATCCAGAATGGCCGATCGGCTGCCCACGCCCCACCGCAGCTCCCGCCGGAGCACCAGCTCCAGTTCATCGAGCAGGGGCAGATTGGTGGGATCAGCCAGGACGATCGTCAGAACCCCCTCGCGACTTTCATACGGGATAAATGGATAGCGATACATCAACTCCACGGGCACCGTCTTGAAGAATTCCTGGTCGAGGTAGAATCCCTCCAGCGAGTAATACGGCAACCGCCATTGTTCGGCCAGCGCCTTGGCGAGTTGCTCCTCGTCGATCACTCCCTGTTCGATGAGCACCGCGCCCAGCCATCGCTGCTGCTGCATCGCGACGGCGGCCGCCGCCACCACGACCTCGTTGCCGACGATTCCCCGTTCGATCAGAATGTCGCCCAGGCGCTTCTTGGTTAAAAAGGTCCTCATTTGATCGTGCCCGCCAGATTGAAGATGGGGAGGTACATCGTGATGACCACCCCGGCAACCAGCCCGCCCATCACCAGCAGCAAGACGGGCTCGACCCAGGTCGTGATCCTGGTGAGAATGCGGTCAAGCTCCTCTTCATGGAAATCGGCCACCTGATTCAACATTTCTTCCAGGGCCCCCGTCGTCTCCCCGACCTCGATCATTTCCAGGGTCATGCGGGGCATGAAACCGTCCACGGCAAATGCGGCCGCAACGCCGCTGCCGGTTTTGACCCGGTCGATCACTCCGGCCAACTGCTCCATCACCGCCCGGTTGGGGATCGAGTCGGCGACCATGCGCAGCGCCGAAACGAGGGGAATGCCGCCGGTCAAAATGGTGGCGAGGGTCCGGGAAATATTGATCGTATAGTGGACCTTGGCGACGTGCCCCAGGAACGGCAGACGCAACAACAGGACATCGAGACGGCGGCGACCCGAAACCGTGCCCGCCCACACGCGGACGGCCACCACTGCCCCGAGCACGACCGCCCCAAGCAGAACGATCCACTGCCGGAGGAACGTGACGCCGGCCATCAACCACCGGGTGGCGGCGGGCATCTCCGCCTGCGCCTCCCGATAGACATCCAGAAACGTGGGCATCACGAAGGTCAACAGAAACAGGATGACGCCGACACCCATCACCGACAAGAACGCGGGGTAGGAGAGCGCGCTCAAAACTTTCTTGCGCACGGCCAGCATGCGCTTCATAAACACCTGATACCGAGCCAGCATTTCGACCACATTGCCGCTGCGCTCGCCAGCCCGGAGCGACGCCACATACAGCTCCGGGAATTCGCGCGGGTGTGGGGCCATCGCGTCGGCCAGGGACGACCCACCCCGAACCTTTTCGCGGACATCGGCCAAGACCCGCTGGAACGTCGGATGGCCGCTGCGTGCGGTCAGAATATCGAGCGCGCGCATGATCGGCAGACCGGCTTTGATGAGGACCAGCAGTTCCTGATTGAAGACCAGAAACTCGGCCGTGGACAGTCCGCGATGAAACGTGGTCCACTGCGGGGAGGTGAACTGAAGGCGTCCGGCGGGCTTGACCGCGAATATCACGACTCCCCGACGGGTTAGGCGGCTTCTGGCGTCCGCTTCATCTTCCGCCTCCAGCCGCTCTTCCCGCACCGTACCATCAGCGTTTCCGATTCGACAGACAAAGGTGGGCATGAACGACCCGAACACGTGCCGTGAGTATAGGAGATGAGGTATCGGATTGCAAGAAATCACCCGGCAAACCGGGCTCTTATGCGGGCTGATCGCTTGCCAATTCGGCGGCCTTCGCGGCCCGCCACAGCCGATCGAGCGCCTCGGCGCTCATTCCCGCCAACGGTCGCCCTGCGGCGCGCTCCATATGGGCGAACCGGGAGGCGAATCGTCGCGTGCTCCCCCGCAGTGCGGTTTCGGGATCGACTTCGAATGCGCGCGCGAGATTGACCAGCGTGAACAGCAGGTCACCCAACTCGGCGCTCACCCGCCGGAGATCGCCGCCTTCCGCGGCCTGACGAAATTCCGCCAACTCTTCGTCGAGCTTGGCGAGCACACCCTCGCGATGGGACCAATCGAATCCCACCCGCGCCGCTCGACGTTGGACATCTTGCGCCCTCGCCAAAGCCGGAAGCCCTGTGGGGCCGCGAGCCGTCAGGTCCCCCTGGAGCTCGTCGCCGCCCCGCTCGCGGCGCTTGATCTCCTCCCAGTTCGCGGAAACCTCTCCACTGGTGAGCGGGCGCTTCGCCTGTGGATCGAATACATGCGGATGGCGCCGTTCCATCTTCTCGGCGCAGCGGGTGAACACGTCATCCAGCGTAAACTCGCCCCGCTCGGCGGCGAGTTGCGCGTGGAACACCACCTGCCACACGACGTCCCCGAGTTCGTCGCGCAGCGCGGCGGGATCGCCTGACTCGACGGCGTCGATCGTTTCGTAGGTCTCCTCGATCAAATAGGGAATCAGCGAGCGGTGGGTCTGCTCACGATCCCAGGGGCACCCGTCGGGACCGCGAAGCCGCGCCATGCGATCGGCCACCCGGCGGCACGCGCAGGGGACCGGCGGATCGGAGTCGGGGGCGGTCATCGAACCTCCGATACCCGTGTGGGCGCGGCGAGTTGATCCGCGCGAAATCCCCGGGCATCGAGTAGGCGGCCGGTCACCCCGGAGGATTCATCCGATGCCAGAAAGAGAAAGACCGGCGCCACGGTCTCCGGAGCGGGCAGCGTGGACGGGTCTTCGTCCGGATAGGCGGCCGCGCGCATCGCCGTCCGCGTGCCGCCGGGATTGACGGTGTTGACCCGGATGGCGCGATCGCGGAGCTCGTCGGCCAGGACCTGCGAAAGGCCTTCCAGCCCGAATTTGGATACCGAATAGGCGCCCCACCCCGCCCGGCCGACGCGACCGACGCTCGAACTGACGTTGATGATCGACCCGCCGCGCGGCATAAGCGGCAGGACGGCCTTGGTCAGCCGGAAGACCGCGGTAAGATTCGCCGCGATCACGCCGTCCCACGCGTCTTCGGGATACCCGGCGATCGGCGCGTGTACCCCCAGAATTCCGGCATTATGAACCACGATGTCCACCCGCCCGAAGCGTGAGCGGATGGCCTCGACCAGGCGGGCCACGTCCTCGCGCCGCGTGAGATCCGCCGGCACGGCGACGGCGGTCCCCCCGGCTCCCGCGATCGCCGCGCGCGTGGCCTCCAGCGCCTGCGCCCGCCGCCCGCAGATCACGACCCCGGCGCCCTCACGCGCAAACGCCCGCGCCACCGCCGCGCCGATCCCGCTCCCGCCGCCCGTGACGAGCGCCGTTTTCCCCCCAAGCTTCACGACGGGTCTTCTAGCACGCGGCTTTGGAGCAAGTCAAACCGGAACGCAGTTCGCCGTCCGGCCACCCCCAAGGCAACGCGACGCGCCCGAAGAACCCGACTCAGGCTGAGCCGCATCTCAACAATGGCGTTGCAGAGGGTACCGTATGACCAAGACACGAAACAAGGTGTTTGCCGTCCATCCGGGAGAGATTCTCAAGACCAAGATCATGGAGCCGATGGGTGTCAGCGCCTATGGGCCGGCGAAAGCGCTGAACTTTCCCGACCGCTCAAGGTAGAGCGGCGAGAAAGGGCAGCAGCATCGGTTCAACCCGAGTCCCGAGAGTGCGCGTGAGCCAACGCGATGTGAGTAAGTGAAAGCAACCAAACGATGGCAATACTGTATCGCCGTGGCCAATTGCCGAC
>JBDSOK010000161.1:0-6081 GCA_039914845.1 Nitrospiria bacterium
GCACCCGCATCCCGAACCCGCGTGCGCGCAGGCCGACCGCCCGGCCGATTCGCCCCATTCCCACGATGCCCAGCGTCGCATCCCGCAGGTCCAACCCCAGCAATTGCGTCGGCGACCACCCGGTCCACCCGCCGCCGCGAACCAGGCGCTCTCCCTCGCCCAGCCGGCGGGTGACGGCGAAGATCAGCGCCCAGGTGAGATCCGCGGTCGCGTCGGTCAGGACGCCCGGGGTATTGGTCACGATAATGCCCCGCGATCCGGCGGCCGCCAGGTCGATGTTGTTGTACCCTACGGCATAGTTGGCGACGACCCGGAGATTCGGGGCCTCGTCGAAGACCTGCGCATCGAGTCGGTCGTTCAACGTGGCCACGATGCCCGACACGCCAAATGCGAGCCGGCGCAGTTCTTCCGCCGTCAGGGGCCGGTCGTGCGGGTTGCACCGCAGATCGACCCGGGATTGGAGCAAAGCCATGGCACGGGGGGGCAATCGTCGGGTGAGCAGGACGGGCGGGCGGGTCATGGCATGGTCCGTCTTAAATCGGGTGGCCGGAACCGGCAATCCGCGCGAGAAACTGAAGGCCCAAATAGGCAAGCAGGTAGGCGATGAAGCCGGCGATGGCGAAGAAGGCCGCCTTCCGGCCGTGCCATCCGTAGGCGCGATGGCCGTAGAGCAGCACGGCATACAGGGCCCAGGCGACGAGCGACCACAGTTCTTTGGGGTGGAAAGACCAGAACACGCCATGGGCGATGCGCGAGTACACCGCCCCGCTCAACATGCCGAGCGTGAGCAGGGGAAATCCCATCGCGATCGTCCGATACAGCATGGTGTCCAACTCGCCGACCGCGCCGAGACGGAAAAAGAGCGTGGTAAAGCGCTTCTCCTTCAAATGCTTTTCCTGGACCAGATACATGACGCCGAGCGTGGCCGCCAGCGCAAACGCGGCATGCCCCAGGAAGACCAGGACAATGTGCAGGTTGAGCCAGAGATTCCATTGTTCACGCACCACCTCCTGACTCCCAGGATGGAAGATGGATGCGGCCGCCGCGGAGAAAAAAATCACCGGAGCGACGAAGGCCCCCAGGCTGCTCACCCCGTAGATCCACTCCATGAGGATGAACAACAGGGCGAGCGCCCATGCCAGCAGCGCGAATCCCTCGCGCAAGCCGATGGCCGGCGGACCGCCGCGAGAGACCAGATCGAAGAGAATGATCGCGGTGTTGCAGGCGAACGCGATGAGGATGAGCGAACGCGCCCAGCTCAGCGCCCGGCCGTGATGGCTGAGATCGACGAGATAGAGGAAGGCGCTGGCGAAATAGAAGACCAGGGTCGTGGTGTGAAAGGCTGCGGTGGCGGCGACCGGCACGGCAGGGATCATGCCAGAAGGCCGAAAAGATTGTCAAACGGGGACGGGAAACTTTCGTGGAAGTTTTTTCTTGCTCCGCGGTCCTTCTTTTGCTTATCATAGAGCCGCTTTTTTCCGCGAAGAGCCGGAATCATCTCGCATCCCGGGCCTGGACGCGGCGTCGTGTCGCTGTTCGATCCTGAGAGCGTCAAGCCGATAGGGAAGGGAGGGTGTGCATGGGGCGTACGAACTTTTTGTTTACGTCGGAATCGGTGACCGAAGGGCACCCCGACAAAATTTCCGATCAGATCTCCGATGCGATTCTGGACGCGATCATCGCCGAGGATCCGATGTGCCGGGTGGCCTGTGAAACCCTGGTCACCACCGGCCTGGCCTTTGTCGCCGGTGAAATCACGACCGACGTCTACGTGGAGATTCCCGATATCGTTCGCGAGACGATCAAGGACATCGGGTATACCCGGGCCAAGTACGGATTCGACTACGAAACGTGTTCGGTCATCACCGCCATTCATTCACAGTCGCCCGATATCGCGATGGGCGTGGACACCGGGGGTGCCGGCGATCAGGGGTTGATGTTCGGGTATGCGACCAACGAAACGCCAGAGCTCATGCCGATGCCGATCCTCTTGGCTCATAAGCTGACGCGGCGGCTCGCCGAGATGCGGCAGAAAGACATTTTGCCCTACCTCCGGCCCGACGGGAAATCCCAGGTGACCGTGGAATACCGGGATGGGAAGCCGGTGCGGGTCGAGACGGTCGTCATCTCCACGCAGCACAGTCCGGATGTCGCGTTGAAAGAAATCCGGGAAGACATCATCGAGAAGGTGATCAAGCCGATCATTCCCAAGCACCTCTTGGACGAAGAGCGGATCACCTATCACGTCAACCCCACCGGCCGATTCGTGGTCGGAGGCCCGCAAGGCGATACCGGCGTGACCGGCCGAAAGATCATCGTGGACACGTATGGCGGCGTCGGCAGCCACGGCGGGGGGGCGTTCTCCGGCAAGGATCCCAGCAAGGTCGACCGGTCGGCCTCCTACATGGCGCGGTACATCGCGAAAAATCTGGTGGCGGCCGGGCTGACCGACAAATGCGAGGTGCAGTTGGCCTATGCGATCGGGGTGGCCGATCCGGTGTCCATTCTGGTTGATACGTTCAGGACCGGAAAAATCCCGCAGGAGAAGATCATCAGTCTTGTGCGCGAGTATTTCCCGATGACGCCCAAAGGCATGATCGATCATCTCAAGCTGCGTCGTCCCATCTATAAGAAGACGGCGGCCTATGGCCACTTCGGACGGACGGAGCCCGAGTTCACCTGGGAACGCACCGACTTAGCCGATCAAATCAAGAAGGCCGCCGGACTTTGAAATCAGTTCATCACAGCTCATAGTTCACAGGTCACAGTAAAGGAGTGGGAATGGATTACGATGTCAAGGATATTGAGCAGGCCGACAAGGGGCGATTACGGATCGAATGGGCCGAGCAAAACATGCCCGTGCTTCGCCTGATTCGCAAACGTTTTAAAAAGGAGCGGCCCCTGTCGGGCGTGCGCGTCTCCGCGTGCCTGCATGTCACCACCGAAACCGCGACGTTGATGGAAACCCTCAAAGCGGGGGGCGCGGAGATCGCGCTCTGCGCATCGAATCCGCTTTCCACGCAGGACGATGTCGCCGCCTCGCTGGTCAAGCACTCTGGCATTCCCGTCTACGCGATCAAAGGCGAAGACAATAAGACGTACTATAAGCACTTGCAGGCTGCGTTGGCCCATCGGCCGGTCGTGACCATGGACGACGGCGCGGATTTGGTGTCCCAGATTCACGGGGACTGGAGCCACATGGCCAAGGACGTCCTGGGCGGCACTGAGGAGACCACGACCGGCGTGATCCGCTTGCGGAGCATGGCGAAGGAAGGTGTACTGAAATTCCCGGTCATCTCGGTTAACGATGCCAAGACCAAGCACTTCTTCGATAATCGCTATGGGACCGGGCAGAGCACGATGGACGGCATTCTCCGCGCCACCAACCGCTTGGTCGCGGGGTCGGTGTTCGTGGTGGCGGGCTACGGCTGGTGCGGGCGCGGGCTCGCGATGCGGGCGCACGGCCTGGGGGCGAACGTGATCGTCACCGAGATCGATCCGCTCAAGGCCATCGAAGCGGTGATGGACGGCTATCGCGTCATGCCCATGGCCGACGCGGCCGCCATCGGCGATTTCTTCTGCACCGTGACCGGCGACGTGAAAGTCATCCGTAAAGAGCACTTCGAGACGATGAAGGACGGCGCGATCATCGCGAATTCGGGCCACTTTAACGTCGAGATCGACATCCCCGCGCTCGCGCGGGCGGCCAAGCGCAAGCGCGTGATCCGCGACTTCGTCGAGGAGTACACCATGGCCGACGGCCGTCGGATCAATTTGCTGGGCGAGGGACGCCTGATCAACCTCGCCTCGGCCGAGGGCCATCCGGCCAGCGTCATGGATATGAGTTTCGCCAATCAAGCGCTCTCGGCGGAATACATGGTGAAGCAGGGTAAAAAACTTCAGAAGATGGTGTATCCGGTTCCGTCTGAAATCGACGAGGAAATCGCCCGCCTGAAACTCGACGGCATGGGAATCAAGATCGACAAGCTGACCAAGGAACAGGAAAAGTATCTGGCCTCCTGGGAAATGGGCACCTAAACGCCTGTCTTGGAGCGAAGCAGCATTCGTCCGTCACGCGAGAGCTGCATTGTCGGTCGGCCTTGCGTGCTGCTCAGAAATTCTCCTTCCCCCCTTGCGGGGGAAGGCGGGGATGGGGGGGCCCCGCAAACTCGGAGAGGGCATACCTCCGGTCGAGGCGAGCACCCTCTTCGCAGGCGTCCCCCCACCCTGACCCTCCCCTCTCGCGTGACGCAAGATAGATGCTTCGCGCGCAAGGGGGGAGGGAAATTCCATGCTGCGGGGGTGAGCCACCGGCTCATGGGCACTCACATACGAATCAGTACGCTCCGCGCGCAACGCAATGCCAATGGCGGTTTCCCAACTGGAGCGCTTTGCACCTGGCCACTCCTGAACAGGCTTTCCAAATGACTCGCGATGTTAAACGGCCGGGACTCGTCCCGGCCGTTTTTTTGTGACGCGCCGGATGAGCCCGAGCCGGCGTCGTTCCTTGATCTGGGCCGAGTGGCGCTCGTAGTATGGAAACGTATCTCATGGATCGAGATCACACGAGAGTCATTAGGAGGTGTGCGATGAAGAAACGAACAATGTTGGCGACAGCCGTGCTGCTGGCTTGGGCGGGCGTCGCATCACTCACGGGGTGTTATGACAAGGATCGCGAGAATCCCGGTTCGCCCGGGATGTCGGGATCCGGGTCATCGACCTCGCCCGGTTCGCCGGGCAGCGGATCGGCGACACCAAGTTCCCCGGCGCCGACTGCGCCCGGAAGCGGTTCAAGCGGCAGTTCAAGCGGTGGCGGGTCGGCGGCCCCCGGTTCCCCAACGGACCCCATTTCTCCGACGGAACCCAGCCGATAGCGGAGTTGTTCCGGTCACCCGGTGGCTCGTCCTTGCGGCGGCCACCGGGATTTTTTATGCCTCGCGACCGCCGGATTCTTCCGGCACCGGGAGGCCCTCGCGGGCCATGATCTTCAGCGCATTGGTGGTGGGGCAGGGACCCGGGCGCAATCGATAATCGAAGGCGAGACCCTGCGCATCGACCGTTTCGCGGAAGTGGTCGGTTCTGATTCGGCCGTTCTCAGTCTCCAATTTCACCAGTTCCAAATCGTGTGTGCTGACGATGCCCACACAATTGGCCTCACCCAACGCACGGACGAAGTGCCGACTGCCGATCAACCGCTCGCGATTATTCGTGCCCCGAAAGATTTCGTCGATCAAGAAGAAGACCGGGGGCGCGTCGGGCTCGCGAGCCGCGTCGAGCAGGCGTTTGAGACGCTTGACTTCGGCATAGAAGTACGAGATGCCGCCGTCCAGTGAATCGTCCACGCGAATGCAGCAGGAGAGGCGCATCCAGGGCGATCGCCACTGCGCCGCGCAGACCGGTGCGCCGGCCTCCGCCAGGCAGAGATTGACGCCGAGCGTGCGGAGAAACGTGCTCTTGCCCGACATATTCGATCCGGTGATGATCGCCGTGGCGCCGAGACCGCGCAGGGAGAAATCGTTCGTGACCCGTGTGGCCGCCGACAGCAGCGGATGCCCGACGCCGGTGATCTCAAGCGTGATCGGATCGGCGGACGGAGAGGACGGCTCCAACTCGGGATAGAGATATTGGGGATGTGTGTCGGCATAGTGTCCGAGCGCCGACGCGGCTTCAAAACGTCCCAAGCGCTCGATCCATTCCGGCAGCCGATCCGCGATCCCGCCGTGCAATGAGCGAAACCGCTCCGCGAACCACAAATCCCACGGCCCCAAGAGATTGAGCCCCAGATGCGCGAGCGGATGGGCCCGTACATTCAGCGCCGCGACCAGACGGGCGAGGCGGCGGGTGGCGGTCGAGGGTTTGGCCGTGCGCTCTCGGAAGGGCGCCAGCAGCGCGGCCAGTCCGGGATGACGGCGGAAGGAGCGGCGCTCCAACACCCCGAACACGCGGGCGAAGGGCGCCAGATCCGCCTCGAGATCGACCGCCTGCGAGAACACCGAGGCCAGACGAGGCGAGGCCCACCAGAAGACGGCGACATAGACGATCAGGGAGAGGACCCAATAGCCGGGTATGCCGCGGAACGAG
>JBDSOK010000187.1:0-4634 GCA_039914845.1 Nitrospiria bacterium
CCGCTCCCATAGTCATCGGCCAGACGAGCCAGATCGACCAATTGGTCGGTCTCCAGTCGACCGATCGGCACGGCCAACCCGACGTAGTTCAGACCGGGTTGTTGCTGGCGAAACACGCCGATGTGCAGGGTTTTCTTCCGCGGGTTCCGCTCGTCGGTCCCCGCGCGTTCGAGCGGCCGGCCGATTCGGCGCTCCACCTCGGCGCGAAAGCGTTTGGCCCCCCACTCGTCGAGGAGAAACGCCAGGCGGGCGCGATTGCGCGAATCGCGCGACCCGTGATCGCGGAAGATCAGAATGATCGCGCTCGCGACCTCGACTGCCTCATCCGGGCGGACGAAGAGGTCCAGGGCGGCGGCCTCGCGAAAGCCGCCGGACCCCTGCTTGCCGCCGACCGCCACGTTGAAACCGTGGACGATTTTTCCATCGATCGCCTTCGACGCCGGTGTCATGGCCAGATCCTGCGAGGCCGAGTGCGTGCAATGCTCGCGACACCCGGTGATGACGATATTGAACTTGCGCGGCAGATCGGTGAAGTCCCGATTGCCGATGAAGCGCTCGGTCAGGGCGCGCGCGAGGGGCGCGGTGTCGAGCGTCTCGGTCGGCGCGAGGCCGGTCACCGCGCAGCCCATCACGTTGCGGATATTGTCCATCCCGGTCTGCATCGTGTTGAGGCCGACCGCCCTGAGGCGCTCGAGAATCTCCGGGATGCGATCGATCGTCATCCAACGCAACTGCACCTGCTGCCGCGTCGTCAGCTCGGCGAACCCGCGACCGAACTCGCGCGAAATCTCGGCAAATACCCGGAACTGCGCCGCAGTGGCGATGCCGTTGGTCACGCGGACGCGGAGCATGAAGTGGCCCGGCGTGGGCGTGCGCAGGAACACGCCGTACCATTTGAGCCGCTGAACGTCGTCCTCGCTAATCGCCTCCCATCCTTCTTTGGCGTAGCGATACAGGTCCGGGAGCACATCCAACCCGGGCTTGTCTTGTTTGAGCTTCTCGATCTTGTTGACGGGCTTCGCCGGAACGGACGTCCCATCCGCAGGGGAGGGAGCACAGGCGAGCAGGATCTCGTCGACCCGGCCCGCGCAGGTGCCGCAGCCGGTCGTCGCGCGTGTGCACTCGGCGATGCCGCGGCGCGAGGCGCAGCCCTTCTCGCGGATCGCGGCGACGATCTCGCCCTTGGTCACGCTGTGGCAGTTGCAGACCAGCGCGGTCTCGGGCAGGTCCATGGCGCTCACCGGCGCGGGATCGCCCGACGGACCGCCCAGCAGCGTGGACCTCGCGTCGGCGACATCCCGTCCCGTCGTCCACAATTCCTGGATCGTCCGACCGGCCGAGGCGTCGCCCAGCAGGATCGCCCCCACCACGCGGCCCTCGCGGATCACGACCTTCTTGTACACGCCGCTCCCGCTGTCGCTGGAGACCAATTCCTCGTCGGCATCGGACTGCGCGCTCACCTGCCCCATCGACGTGAGCTCAACCCCCGCCACCTTCAGCGTGGCCTGGGTGACGGAGCCCTCATACCGCAGTTGTCCGTCGCCCGCAATCGCGTCGGCCACGACCTTGGCCTGTTCCATGAGCGGTGCGACCAATCCGTACGTCCTGCCCCGGTGCTCCACGCACTCGCCCACGGCATACACAGCATCAACCGAAGTCGCCAGGCGATCGTCCACCACGATGCCGCGGTTGACCGCCATACCGGCGTCGCGAGCCAATTGCACGTTGGGACGAATGCCGGCGGTCACCAGGACCAGTTCGGCGGGCAGGATCTCGCCGGTGGACAGGCGGACGGCCTCCACCGTCTCGCCGCCGATCAATTCGTCCACCGTGCAGCCGAGCCGCACGCCGATTCCCATCCGTTCGATCCGACGCCGCAGCAACGCGCCGGCCCCCGCGTCCACTTGCTGCTCCATCAGATGGTCCATCAGGTGAACGACCGTCACCACCATCCCGCGATTGGTGAGGCCGCGCGCGGCTTCCAGCCCCAAGAGCCCTCCGCCGACGACGACGGCATGCGTGTGCGCGGCGGCCCAGCGGATCATGCCCTCGGTATCGTCGAGATTGCGGAAGGTGAAGACGCCGCGCTTGTCCGAGCCGATCATTGGGGGGAGAAAGGGCCGGCTCCCGGTCGCGAGGAGCAGCCGATCATAGCCGTGCCGTTCCCCTGCCCCGGTCACGACCTCGCGGCGCGCAAGATCCAAGGCGGCGATCCGACATCCGGTGTGCAGATCGATCCCGTGGCGCGCGTACCATTCACGGGGATTGAGAATCGTGTCCGAAACGGATTTCGTCACCGCCAGCACGTCCGACAAGAGGATGCGGTTGTAATTGACGTACGGTTCGTCGCCGAACACGGTGACATGCGGCGGCGACGGCCGGGCGACGATCTCCGCCACCGCCGCCACCCCGGCCATGCCGTTGCCGACGACGACGAGATTCACCTCTTTCACCTTCCCCCCTTGCGGGGGAAGGCGGGGATGGGGGGTGACTCCGTGCGCCTCCCCACCTCAGTCCTCCCCCGCAAGGGGGGAGGAGGACAACACGGCGATGAATATGGGGCTCCCTGGTCTTCCGCTTTCCATCGCCTCACTCCGGATCTCCCGCCAGGCCCTCCGGCGGCACGATCCCCAACCGGTCTTTCCACTCCCGACTCAATCGTCCGCTCCGACTCTGGCCCTTCAGCCGCTTGATCCCCATGGGATCGGTTTGAAACGCGCGGATCGATCGGATCCATTTCACGCTCTTATAGCCTTGGAGAAAGGGCACCACCAGGCGCAGCGGCCCGCCGTGCACGTCGGGCAACGGTCCGCCGTTGAGCCCATAGGCCAGGAGCACCCGCGGATCGCGGGCCTCATCGCGCGACAGTGTCTCGAAAAAGCTGCCGTCGCGGGAATAGATCGCGTAGTACCCGTCGGGACCGGCCTCGATGCCGTGCGCGTCCAGGACATCGGCCAGCCGAATCCCCTCCCACTCGACCTCCTCGTGCCAATTGAAGATCTGACAGACCAACGGCACGCGGAGCCTGACCCGCGGAAGTGAGGCGAGGTGCGGCCAGGCGATCATCCGGTTGACGGAATCGAGGCCGCAGAGACCGATGATCGTCATGTCCAGCGGAATCGGCTTCGGGATCGGGAAGAGGCACAAAATCGGCATCGGCGCGGCCTCGAAGTCGATCCGGGCGAATTGATCGGCAAATTTCGGATATTTGACGCCGGGGCGTATCGGAGCGCTTTGGGATACTGCGCCGCGATCAGGCATCCCACAGACCCGCCCCGCCCGCGCCGACCTTTTGGCGGACGGGCCGCCACTCGTCGTCCTGCAACGACCCGATCGCCAAATCCAAATCACGCGGCAACGCCAGAGCAATCGTCACCCGGCGACCCGCCCCTCGAATGCCGTCCGCATACGACGCCGCCGAATCGAACGTATTGGTGACCGCAGCCGCCTTGCCGTCGATTTTCACGATGAACATGGCTCCTCCTCCGTGACGCATGGACGATCCCCAACCGGAGAGGGGCGGGAGGAGGTAGCCTCCCGCCCCCGCGTCGGTCGCCGCGCAGTCATCCTATGGACGTCTCGGCGGCGGACGACAAGTCATTCTGTTCCCCGGCTTCTCCCCTCCACACTCTTGGAAGGTTGACAATACAAGAGGAGTGCCAGGCTCAGGTCGCAGAGAATGGCCGCGGCGGGCGCGAGAGCCGACAGAAGTGTCGGCTGCCCACACAGAAATGTCCGATCAGCGAAGGGAGAGCGTCGCGAGGAGGGCGAGCGCCAGGAGCAGCGAGAGGATTTGCCAGACGAGCACCGGGCGGCGCTCATACACCGGCGTTCGGCGAGGAGCGGGGCGGCCGCCGCGCGCCAGACCGTTCTCCAATTCGAACGCCAGCTCCATGGCGTCCTGAAAGCGTTGTTCGGGATCGAGCGCGGTGGCGCGGCCCAAGACCACATCCAACCACGCGGGGAGATCGGGACGGTGCTGAGTGAGCGGGGTCCGCTTGGCGAATCGCGGCCGCGAGAACGCTTCCACCTCGCCGTAGGGATAGGCGCCCCCGGCGAACATCCGATAGAGGGTCACGCCGAGGGCGTAGCCGTCGGACTGCTCATCGCCCGCCCCGCCCTCAAACAGCTCCGGCGCCATGAAACTGGGGGTGCCGGGAATCTCCTCGCTTGAGGCGTCGTGCATGCCCGGCAAACGCGCCACCCCCAGATCGAGCAACTTGAGTCCCCCGCCGGTCGGCAACAGAATATTGTCCGGTTTGATGTCGCGGTGGATGATCTGCAGACGATTGAGCGCGTAGACCGCCTTGGCGAGGTCGATGCCGATTTTTACGCCCTCATCCAATGTGACCGCTGGCGCGCGCGCGAGTCGGGCTTCCAGCGTCTCGCCCTGATACAACGGCATGACCGAATACAGTCTGGTCTTGCGCCCCGGCGGCAGTTCGATCATCTCCCCGATCCAGGGACTGCTCACCCGCGACGCGATCCACGCTTCGCGCACGAACGCGCGCCGGTAGGCGGCTTCGGCGGCCACCCGGGGGTGAGGAAATTTCAGGACGACATCCCGCCCCCCTTCCGTATCCTGCGCGCGGAAGAGCCGGCTGTACCGCCCGTTGGAGACGACGTCCAGCAGA
>JBDSOK010000188.1:0-4191 GCA_039914845.1 Nitrospiria bacterium
AGCACGTCGGGGGCGGCCGGTGACACCGCAATCTGATTGATGAGGACCGGCTCGGCGGCGGCGGCAATCGCCGGGGTCAGCCACGCGAACCACGCGGCCCACCGCATCATTCGAGGGGCCCGACGAAGCGACCGAAACCTCCGGCCAGACCGGATCGATAGTCTTTCCACGCGACGAGGGCTCGATCCCCTCCCACCGCGACGCGGGTGAAGTGATTGCCGCGGGCGGCGGGCGCCAGCACGCGGGGGACGCCCGGCGCGCCGCCGGACCAACGGAGCGCCATGACGTCGCGGACGACGTCGGTCACGCGCGTGATCGGCCCCGCGGATGGGTGCTCCTCTTCCCAGACGACGAGACAAGTGCCCGACCCGCACGCCACCGCCGGAAACATGTGCAGGCGCGGCGCGGTCGAGAGCGGCACGCCCTCGGGATCCGGCGACCGGCCGTCGGCGTCCAGGCGGGCGCCGTAGAGCGCGAACCGATCCGACGCCCGGCCGTCGATCCACACGATGAGCGCCGTCCCGTCCGCCGCCGCGACGGCGGGATACCGCTGCGCCCCCGGAGCGGACGAGACCACAAGGGGATCGGGGTCGAGCAGCGTGCCGTCCTCCCCCACCCGCGCCGCGGCGATGTCGGCGGACTCCGGCGGCCCGGTCATCCAGGTCACGACGAAGGTTCGTCCGGTCCAGGCGACCGCGGGCCGGGCCTGATCGCCGGGCCCCGACGCCACGATGACCTCGGCCGGATCGAGCGTCCGGCCGTCGGCTCCGACCCGGATCGCCGCCACGTCCCAGCCCGAGCCCGGGCGCTCCTGCATCCACACCGCCAGGAACACGCGGCCGCTCCACGCCACCCGGGGATACCGGCGATTGCCGGGGCCCGCGCCGATCGCGAGACCGTCGGGGTCGCGGACGGCGCCGTCGGGCGTCACCCGGGCCGCGTAGATCTCCCAGTTCCGGCGGCTCCGCAGATCCTGCCAGACCACCAGATGCACGCCGCCGCCGAATACCGCGTCGGGAAAGAGCGTATCGGACGCCGCTTCGGCGATCGGAAACCCGTCGCGCGGCTCGACGCGACCGGCGGGATCGACCCACGTTCCGTAGACGTCGCTCGGGCCCCGCCGAGTCGTCTGCCAGACGACGAGGTAGCGCGAGCCGTCCCACGAGGGCACCGGATCTTCCTCCTCATGCTGAGGCCGCGCCGAGACGACAATCTCGGGGCCGACCACCGGGCGATCGGCGGAAAACCTGGCTCGATCCGCGCCCGCGCACCCCCCCGCCGCGAGCGCCAGCGCGAAGGCCAGCATCGCGCGTTCAGCGGGGAACAATCGTCACCCCCGAGAGGCCGCCGGCCGCGAGCGGAATCCAGCCGATGACCCGCCGTGCGGCCGCGTCCAGCACGGCCACGCGATCTTCGCCCTGGTGCGTGATATAGATCTTGCGGCCGTCGGGCGTCACCGCCACACCCCAGGGAATACGGCCGACCGGAATCGACGCGACCTCGCGATCGGTGGCGGTCGAGATGATCGATACCGTATCGGCACCGGAATTGGCAACGTAGACCCATTGCCCGTCTGGCGCCGTCGCCAGGCCGCCGGGAATCGCGCCGACCGGAATTCTCGCCACCACCGCGTCGCGCCGGGTGTCGATGACGGCAACGGTGGCCGCGCCCTGACTGGTCACGTAGGCGTGCCGGCCGTCGGGCGCCAGCGCCAGCGCGGCCGGAAAATCTCCGACCGGGATGGTCGCGGCGACGGTGTAATCGATCATCGACACCACCGAGACGGTGCCGGCGAAGTAATTGGCCACATAGACCGCGGGACGGTCGGGAATCGCCGCCACGGCGACGGGCAACCGCCCCACCTCCGGCCGCGCGAGCAGGCGCCGCGTCGTGGTCGAGATGACGGAGAGCGTGTGGTCCGCGGCGTTGGCGACGAACACCGCCCGTCCGTCGGCCGACGCATCGACCGCCTGCGGTACCCGGCCCGAGTCGAGCCGATCGACGACCGTGCGCGATCCGGCCGCGATCACCGACACGGTGCGGCCGCGCCCCCCCACGTACACCGTCGCCCCGTCGGGCGAGACCGCGAAACTCCAAGGCTGCGGCACGTCGAGGATGGTGGCCGCCACGCGATCGGTCGCGGTGTCGATCACGGTGACGGTGTCATTCGCCATCCCGCCCACGTAGGCCATCGGCCCGCGGGCCGCGGAGCAGCCGGCGCCGCCGAGCAGGACGACCAGACAGGCCACCCGGACCAGATCATGCGCCGCGCGGATCATTCTCCAGAACCTCGCTCCGAATAGACGGTGAGAAATCGGCGCACCTCCTCCTGTTCGTCCGGCGTCAAACCCGCGATCGGCCCCATCCGGGCGAGCGTGGGACCCCAGTCCCGCCGATTGGGCGGCACCAGCCAGAAACTGTGCGGCGCCTGGTTGAGGTCGGGATCGGTCCACCCGTGACAGGCGTTGCACTTGGCGAACGAGGGTGGCGGGGCGAGCGAGGACCTCGGCCGGGTCGACGGCCGGACCTTTAGCGCCGCGATGATGGCGTCGGGCCGCAACTCCGGGACCCGATCCGGCGCCGTCCACGTGGCGCCGCCGTCGACTGAACCGAACACGCCTCGCCCGTGCGTGCCCGCATAGAGCCGCCGCGGGTCGGTCGGGTCCGGAGCGAGCGTCCGCACGTCCTGCCCTTCGAGACCCCGGCCGAGGCCCGCCCACGTCCGACCGCCGTCAACGCTGCGGAGCACCCCGGCCGTGGAGGCCGCCGCATACATCACGGCGGGCCGCCCGGCGTCGAACCGGATGGCCCGGATCCACTCCCGCTCCAGCCCCCGATCCCATCGCCTCCACGTCGCTCCGGCATCGTCACTCGCGTACAACCCGCCGCCTTCCAACGTCTTGCCGTCCCGCAGCGCCGCCGCGAAAACCCGGCGCCCGTCGGGATGGCGGGCCATCGCCGTGATCGGCCGCCCGGACAGGTCTTGGGACGCGAGCCGCCACGCGGGTTCGCCCGCGCGGCGCGCAAAGACACCGCGGTTCGAAGCGAGGAGCAGGGTTTCCGGCTGCGTGCGAAGAATCATGAGATCTTGAAACTGCTGGCTCTGGGTGAAGTCATCGCCCTCATTCCATGCGGTCCACGATCGGCCGCCGTCGGGACTGATATACACCCCGGAGGAGGTGACGACGAAGACCCGGTCGGGATCGGCCGGATGGAGGGTGATCGATCCCAGATTAGTATTCCCTAATCCGTCGTTCATCTCGACGAACGCCCCGCCCCCGTCGGTGCTCTTGTAGAGTCCCCCGCCGCCTCCGCCGACATAGACGACGTCCGGATTCCGTGGATCGAGGGCCAGCGGGTAGAGCGAGTAGCTGAGAATCCCGCGATTGGCCAGGGACCAACTCTCCCCGCCGTCCGGACTCTTGAGCAGGCCGATCGCGTAGGTCGTGAGCGCGAACACCGTCCGGGGCCGCAGGGGATGGATCGCGATCTGCGAGATGAACAGATCGTCCCGCGCCGGCAGCTCGGACCGCAGATCCCGTGCCGGTGTCGCCGCACACGCCGTTGCGCCGAGCAGCCACGCTCCGACCGCGATCGAACGCAGCCCCGCGGCGACGATTGCGCTCACGGCCGCGCCCGATACACCCAGGCTCGGGACGGGAGCGCGGTACCCGCGTAGAGGCTTCCGCCAAACTCGTGCAGGGCTTCGATCGTAAACGGCGTCAGATGACCGACCTCCTCCCACTCGCGGCCCTCGGCAGTCCGATAGACGCGGCCGTCGATGCCGGCATAGATCATCCCCCCCGCCGCCGCGATCGACGCCACGTAGCCCCGGCGGCCTCCGAGGGCCGGCGCCTCGAAGACGCGTTCCCAACGCTCACCGTCGGCCGTGCGCCAGACCTCCCCGCCGGAGGTCGTGCCGACGTAGAACGCCTCGCCGATCACCGCCGCCGCCCGCACGCCGGTACCGGGACGCAGCGCAACCGATTCCCAGACGAGCCCGTCCGGGCTTTTGAACAGCCCTTCGCCCTCGATCCCGGCATACAGCGCTCCGCGAAACTCGGTCACGAACCGCACCCAATTCGTAAAGCGGCCGTCCGCGCCGGGAAGCGGCGTTCCGGCGAATTCCCATGTCCCGCCGTCGAACGTGCGATACAGGCCGCCGCGCGTCGTGCCGGCGTACAGGCCGTC
>JBDSOK010000195.1:0-6129 GCA_039914845.1 Nitrospiria bacterium
CGCACGTCGCTCACGGCGATGACGCGACATCCCGCTTCAGTGAGCGCTTTGGCGGTGTTTGATCCGACATTGCCGAAGCCCTGAATCACCGCCCGCTTTCCTTCGGGGACCATCTCCAGATGCCGCATGGCTTCCAAGATGGTATAGACGACCCCGCGGCCGGTGGCCTCATTGCGTCCTTGTGAGCCTCCGATCGCAATCGGCTTGCCGGTGACCACTCCGGGAACGGCATAGCCTTTAAATTGGCTGTAGGTGTCCATCATCCACGCCATGGTCTGCTCATTCGTTCCCATGTCGGGAGCCGGTACGTCGATGTCGGGGCCGAGAAGCGGAAGGATCTCGGCGGTATAGCGCCTGGTGAGGCGCTGCAGTTCGAGGCGTGACATGGTCAGCGGATCGCAGCGGACGCCTCCCTTGGCTCCCCCGAACGGCAGGCCGACCAAGGCGCACTTCCACGTCATCCACATCGCCAAGGCACAGACCTCGCCGAGATTGACGTCCGGATGGTACCGTACGCCGCCCTTGGAGGGGCCGAGCGTGTTGTCATGGTGAACCCGATACCCGGTAAAGACACGGACCGAGTCGTCCTCCAAGCGAATGGGTACGCTCACGATCAACGCCCGTTTCGGGACCACGAATCGTTGCCAGACGTTGGGATCCAAATCGATGGCTTTCGCCGCCTGTTCGAACTGGGCTACCGCCATCTCGTAGATCGGCGTGGCGTATTCCGAGCGGTCGTTGTGTGAGGGGCCGGTGGTCATCGGGTGTGTCTGATCGACGCCGTCAGTATACCAAACGCCGTGGCCCGCACCCCTGGTCGGACGGTCGCATCCGGAGGCGTGTCGGTTGTACGCCTTCTTGTTCGGTGTTCGGGGAAGGTGCTACACTCTGCCGTCCGAGTGGGGTGTACCCGCGCCATGACCCGTCGTGCCGAAATCTTGATTATCGGAAATGAGATTCTGTCCGGGAAGGTTGCCGATGAGCACGGGGTGTTTCTCTGCCGTGAGTTCCGCGCGTTGGGCGTGGACGTGCGGCGGATGGTGGTGCTCCCTGACGAGATCGGTCCGATCGCCGACGCCGTCAGATCCGCATGGACGGCCGCGGATATCGTGGTGACGACCGGCGGCGTAGGACCCACCCACGACGATGTCACGTTGGCGGGAATTGCCCTCGGCCTGGCAAGGCCGCTGGTGAAGGATCCCACGCTTGCGGCATTGATTCTGGAACTCTATGGTGCTCAAGCCGATCATGTCGTGGAGCGCATGGCGGAGGTTCCGGAAGGCGCGACCCTGATACGGGGCGAGGGCCTCCGTATCCCCGTCGTTCTCATTGAGAAGATCTACGTGTTTCCTGGTGTGCCCGAGATCTTTCGGCGCAAATTCCTCGCCGTCAAGGAACGGTTTCGGGATGAGCCGTTTCACTTCCGCCGCATCCACCTGGCCATTGGGGAGGAACCGATCGCCTCCACCTTGTACGATGTGGCGGCCAAGTTTCCCGCCTTGCTGCTCGGTTCCTATCCGGTCGTCAATCGACCGGATTACCGCGTGCGCCTGACGTTGGAATCGAAGGATGCCCGGTATCTCGATGATGCGCTCGCCTACCTGATGGCTCGACTACCGGCCTCGGCCATCGTGCCGACGGATGACGAATCTCAACAGACATCCTGATCGGGAGGAAGACCGCCTCGTCGGCGGTCCGTGAGGGAGGGGTTACGCGTTAGTGGCGTGATCGATGAGCATCGACCACGAGCTTTGCGCCCGACGGAAGCGGTCGCGGGCGGCAATCAGTTCCTGTTCGAGAGCGCCCGCCAAATGATGCCGCTTGGCGTCCACCGAGCGCTTCGCGGTTCGATAGTCGAGGGTCACATGATCCCATTTGGCGCGTGCGGCGACCAGCGTTTCGTGGGCGAGCCGAAGTTTCTGCTCCATCATTTCCCGGAATTCGTGCGGGCGATCTTCGATGTGCCGTTGGGCCAGCGTGCGCTGGACCTCGATACGGGCATTGAAGATGTGGGCGTCCTGCGCGGTTCGAAGCCGGGTGGCCCATCCGAAGAACGCGAGCGTCCGGATCAGCCACTTGGTTGGATCCCAGTGGTACCATCGAATTCCATTGCGGTAATCATATTGGAAGAGATGATGGAAATTGTGATACCCCTCGCCGTACGTGAGCAAGGCGACGAGCCCGCTGTCGCGCGCCGAATCTTTCAGCGAATAGGGTTGGGCCCCCATGTAATGGCAGAGTGAATTGATCAGAAAGGTCGAATGATGCACCACGACCGTCCGCGCCACGCCCGCCAGGAGGAAGCCGCCCCACCAATCGCCGACCGCCCATCCGAAGAGCAGCGGCACCACGCCGCCCAGGCCGATGGCAAGAGGCATGTAAAACCGGTTCTGCCACCGCATCAGCGGGTCTTTCACCAGATCTTGGACGTTGCTAAAGTTTCGTTCCGGGTGTTTCAACATCACCCAGCCGATATGCGCGTAGAAAAAGCCTTTCTTGATGTTGTAGGGGTCGCGATCGCCGTCGACGTAGAGATGGTGGTAGCGGTGGTCCGACGTCCATTTCAGGGCCGAATTTTGACAGGCCGCGGCGCCGAAAATGAGAAAGAACGCCCGCACGAAGGCGTTGGCCTGAAAGGCCTGGTGCGAGAAGAGCCGGTGATACCCGGCCGTGATGGAGAGGCCGGTGGCGGCCAGATAAAAGGCGCAGAGGGCCACGATCGGCCATGAGAACCCGGTGGTGGCGAGATGGATCGGCACGCCGATGATAGCCACCAGGAAGGTCGTGATGAGGAACGGCGTATTGACCCAATCGATCTTCGGTTGGGGCTGAGAGCGTTGAGGGGTCGCCGCGTCGAGTAGTGCCATCGTTGGTTTCTCCATGACTGTCACCGTGTCGTCAGTTCGGGTTGTCGATTTCCGCGACTATAAAAAAAATACCGCAGGTTGTCAAGGCAACGGCCATCCCCGTTCGGCGCGAAGTATCTCCTGGAAGGCCCTAATCGTCAATGAAGTGAGCGATCGGAGGGGACGTTGCGTGAGAAGGGACCGTTCCCGGCGTTTACCCGTGCGACGGCGACGCGATGCGAATGAGGTAGAGTTTGCGATTGTCGGAGGTGAATTTCCACCCGACGCGCGCCTCCATCACGAGGGCGTGTTCCCCGGGCGTCTTCGCAAGGAAGGTGAAGACGCGCCTCCCGAAATCGGCCGTATCCACGTTCACGGTGCGTTCGTAGTCGTCGTCGATCAGATCGAATGCCTGGGGGTCGTAGCGCGGCATCCAGCTATGGCCGCCGGTCCGATCTTCCCATAGCATGATGGCGAAGGTTCGGGCGGTTTCGGTCTCGATCGTTTGGGAAAGTGGTGGCTGCGCCATGGCCGGTGCCCCGATATTGAGGACGGATCATAGCACAAAGCCGGGTCTCCCGTCCGGTCCGGTCGATTTGAAAAAGCGCCGGGATTTTGGGTATGATCGCGGACGGTTGGGAGGACACCATGGGCGTGCTTGAAGGAAAGTCCGGGATCATTTTAGGGGTGGCCAGCGAGCGCAGCATCGCCTGGGGCATCGCCCAGACGCTGCACAAGGAAGGGGCCCGGCTGGCGTTCACCTATGCCGGCGAGATCATGGAGAAGCGGGTCCGGCCGCTCGCCGAGTCCCTCGGGTCGAAGGTCATTCTCCCGTGCGACGTCACCAAGGACGAGCAGATCACGCAGACATTCGATGGCGCGGGTTCCGCCTTCGGGGGACTGGATTTCGTGATCCACTCCCTGGCGTTCGCCAACCGCGACGATCTGAAGGGCCGCTTCGTGGAGACCTCGCGCGAAGGATTTCGGGTGGCGTTGGATGTAAGCGCCTATTCCCTGGTGGCGGTCGCGCGCGCCGCGGAACCGTTGATGCGCGGGCGACGCGGCAGCCTGGTGACGTTGTCCTTTTATGGGGCGGAGAAAGTGATCCCCCAATATAATGTCATGGGCGTGGCGAAAGCGGCGCTGGAAGCCGGCGTCCGATATCTGGCCGCGGACCTCGGCCCGGGGGGCATTCGCGTCAACGCCATTTCGGCCGGTCCGATCAAGACCTTGGCGGCCGCCGGGATTTCCCAATTCAAAGAGATGCTCCATTATGCCGAGGAGCGATCGCCGCTGCGCCGGAACATCACCCTTGATGACGTCGGCGGCGCCGCCCTGTTTCTGTGCAGCGAGTGGTCGGCCGGGGTCACCGGTGAGGTGCTGCACGTGGACTGCGGCTATCACGCAATGGGGGCCTAGCGCGGGTGGCTGAGTCCCATGCCGCGGTGCTCACCTGTCTGGGTGACGCCGACATGTTCAAGGTCCTTCCGGATGCCGAGGCGTTGCTCCGAGACGAAGGCGTGCGTTTCGGCGCGTGGCGGACGTTGGCCTCACATCCCATCAACGCCATCGAGTACACCCTGACCAGCTCCCATCCGATCGACTGGCGTCTGGCGACCAAACGGCTGCGGACCCTCCAAGGCGAATTCGGCGTCGATCTCGCCGTGCTCCCCAACGACGCAACCTGGCGGAGCAAGAAGCTCTTGGTCATGGATATGGACTCGACCCTGGTTCAAAGTGAAGGGATCGACGAATTGGCCAAGGAGGCCGGAGTGGGAGACCGGGTGGCCGCGATTACCCGTCGCGCCATGAACGGCGAGCTGGATTTTTCCGCCGCCCTGCGCGAGCGCGTCGGATTGCTCCGCGGTCTGCCGATCGCCGCGCTCGATCGGGTGGCGGATCGCACGCGCCTCACGCCCGGCGCCGAGGTCTTAATCCGCGTCCTCCGCGCGTCCGAGTGTGCGGTGGCCGTCGTCAGCGGGGGGTTCGAGTATTTTGCGGATCGCGTGCGCGCGAAGGTTCCGCTCGATTACGCGTACGCCAACCGATTGGAGATCGAAGAGGGCCGGCTGACCGGCCGGTTGCTCGGCGACATCGTGCATGCCGCGCGGAAGGCGGAACTGGTGGGAGAATTGGCGCGGAAAGAGGGGATTTCTCTCGAACGCGTGTTGGCGATCGGTGACGGCGCCAACGACCTGCCGATGCTGGAGCGCGCCGGCCTGGGCGTGGCGTACCATGCCAAGCCCGCGGTTCGCGCCGTCGCGCCCGTCACGGTGGGCGTGGGCGATTTGAGTGCCGTGCTGTTTTTCCTGGGCTATACCGAATCAGATTTGGCGGCATGACATCGATCACGGTCGCAGATCTGGTCTCCGGATATGACGCCCCCGTGGCGCGATTGGTCGAAGACTATTTTCGCGGCAATGAGGCGGTCCGGACGGCCCTTGAGTCGGCGAATCGCGCCGGGCGGCGGCTCGCCATCGACCATCTCACGATCCGCTGCCACGATGTCGAAGCCCGGGCCAAAGAGTTTCTGGTCCTGGGTTATCGCGATGGGGGCGAGTTGATCGAATATCCCGATCAGGGCTGGTGGGCCAAGGTCTATCGCAAAGAGGGTTCTCCCGCGGTGTTCATCGATCAGGCCTATGCCGACGATCGCGGCCGCGCCAGTCTCTTGCCTGCGTGGGTGGACCGGTTCGGCGATCGCGTGCTGCACCACATCGCCGTCCTGGTGCCTGAGATCGAAGCGGCCAAGGCGGAGATGGAGCGGGCCGGCGTCCAGTTTTCCGGAGACATCGTCGGCGCGCGGGGGACGCGGTTGCGACAGATCTTCACCGCGGCGGAGGTTCGCGACGGCGAGGCGTTTTCGGTGTTGGAACTGACCGAGCGGCGGGAGTATGACGGATTCGTGCCCGAACAGGCCGACGGGCTGATGCAATCGTCGCGGGTGAAGAAGGCCGGACGATGAAGAATAACCTCAATCGGTGCGACATCCCGCGCGGTCTTCGCGCGAGGAAGGGGAGGAACGGGATGATGGCATGGCGAATGACGGCCGCGGCGGTTGTGATGGCCGGTGGGCTGGTTCCGGCGTGGGCGGGGGACGAGGTGGCGACGGTCAACGGGCAACCCATCACCAAAGCTGCGTTCGATGCGGCGCTGGAAGCCGTGCCGCCCCAGATGCATGAGCGATTTGCGAGCCCCGAGGGCCGCGAGCTGTTTTTGGATAACTTGGTGACGCAAGAAGTCCTGCTGCAGGAGAGCCGGCGCATCGGGATGGACAAAGACC
>JBDSOK010000208.1:0-7598 GCA_039914845.1 Nitrospiria bacterium
TTCGGACCGTGCTCGATCACATACCCTTCGGGAGTCCGCTCGGTGCGGATACACCCGCCGACGTGCGGCGCCTGTTCCAACACCAAAACCCGGCATCCAACTCGGGCGAGCTCATACGCCGTCGCCAGTCCGGAGATCCCGGCGCCGATGACTATGACTTCGCTGTGTGAGGGCACGGTCGCCAATCGTTATCGAAATCCGGAGGGGTGAACCTGCAACGCGGAAAACGGGGACGATTAGAAAGGAAACACCGGGAAAAGTCAAGCGGCCGCGCGAGTGGACCGGCCTATTTGTTCATCGACTCCAGGAACTCCCGATTGGTTTTGGTGCCCCGGATTTTGTCGAGCAGGAACTCCATGCTCTCGACGGTGCTGAGCGGACTCAACACTTTGCGGAGGATCCACATCTTATTCAGATCGTCACGCTCGACCAACAATTCTTCCTTGCGGGTGCCGGACAAATTGAGATCGATCGAAGGGAAGATCCGCTTATCGGCGAGCTTGCGGTCCAGATGTAATTCCATATTGCCGGTGCCTTTGAACTCTTCGAAGATGACGTCATCCATCCGGCTGCCGGTATCGATCAGCGCGGTCGCGATGATCGTCAAGCTTCCGCCGTTCTCGATGTTCCGCGCGGCGCCGAAAAACCGCTTCGGCCGCTGCAAGGCATTGGCGTCCAACCCGCCGGAGAGGACCTTGCCGCTGGGGGGCGCAATCGTGTTGTAGGCGCGGGCCAGACGAGTGACGCTATCCAACAGAATCACCACGTCCCGCTTGTGCTCGACCAAGCGCTTCGCTTTCTCCAAGACCATTTCCGCCACCTGGGCGTGGCGCTGCGGCGGCTCATCGAAGGTCGAGCTGACAACCTCGGCCTTAACCTGGCGTTGCCAATCGGTCACCTCTTCCGGCCGCTCGTCGATCAAGAGCACGATCAACACGATTTCGGAATGGTTCTTCATGATGGCCTTGGCGATATTCTGCAGCAAGACCGTCTTCCCGGTCCGGGGTGAGGCGACGATCAGTCCGCGCTGGCCCTTCCCGATGGGAGCGATCAGCTCCATGACCCGCGTCGAATTGTCGTCCAGCCCCGGCGCCTCAAGCCGAATTTTTTCCTGAGGATAGAGCGGGGTGAGATTGTCGAAGAGAATCTTGTCGCGCGCCACGTCGGGATCTTCAAAATTGATGGTCTCGACCTTGAGCATGGCAAAATACCGCTCGCCTTCCTTCGGCGGGCGAACCTGGCCCGAGACCACATCGCCGGTCCGGAGATTGAACCGCCGGATCTGGGACGGAGAGATGTAAATATCGTCCGGGCCTGGGAGGTAATTGTAATCGGGGGATCGAAGAAACCCGAAGCCGTCCTGGAGCGTCTCCAACACGCCTTCGCCGTAGATCGTGCCGTTTTTCTCGGATTGAGCCTGGAGGATCGCGAAGATCAGCTCCTGCTTCCGAAGGTTGCTGGCACCTTCGATCTTCAAATCCTTGGCGACCTCGTTCAGATCCCCGATGGTTTTTTCCTTCAATTCAGTCAGATTCATGGGTCCTCCTACCCGACGAACATTTTCCGCTTCGGCGTGTCGCGGGCAAGCCGATGCGAAAGCGAGACGGCGCGACACAGCGATGAGGAATGCTTATGAGAGTAAACGAAGGTCTTGGTGTTCAAGCCACGCGCTTGGGGATGTGGACGACTGTCGGCACCTTAGATGGTTTGGGGATCAAATCAGGGAGACGCAACTGATGCCGTCATTATACGCAGCCCCCCGTCGAGTGTCAATCGTTTTTCGGCGGGATTACAAAATATCCCGAGCCTTGACGGTTTTCCGACCGTCCGCGCGAGCGCGCTCGATCGCTTCGACGCAGAGTTTTTCCACGCGTTGACTCAAGGCTTCCAGGGTTTCGGCCGAGGTGTTGAATCCGGCTTTTTCGCGGACGAATTTTTTGATCTTCGAGGAAACCACGAGCATCTCAGCCATCAGACATTCCTCCTTGGTGTGCGTGCGTCCCTGGGAGCCTGTCCATGACGGGCCATCTGCTGCATCTGGCCCATCCTGAACGGGCTCCGGTCTTTCTCCACTTGACCGCTCCGGCGATCACCGATAGCCGGGTTAGACGTAGAGCGTGATATCGGCGTGCGAGGCAAATTCCAAAAACGTCGCGGCGCCGACCGGGGCCTCGAGCCCGTCGATCAGGTCAGCCGGCTTGATATCCATCATATCCATGGTCATCTGACACGGCCAGAGTTTGACGCCGCTCTCTTGCGCAATCTCCATCAGCTCCGGAATCGAGGCGATGTGCTTGTGTTTGATGGTCTGCTTCATCATGAGCGTAGCCAGGCCGGTCATGCCGGGCAGCGCCCCCAGCAGATTGGGCATGGGCATCGGCATGGCCGGATTGGCCACGGGCACGAACTTCAGATGATCGAGGGCCTTTTTCTTGAGAATATGGAGTCCAAAAAACGTGAAAAACACGCCCACCTCCATATCCAACGCCGCGGCCGTGGTGGCCAAGATCAACGGAGGATACGCCGTATCGAGCGTGCCCTTCGAGGCCACGATGGCGACGCGTTTGGGGCGCGTCGCCTTCCGGCCTTCCGCCTCCAGCGCGGCCTTCACCTGCTCGCGAACCATCTCTTCGAGGCGATGCTCCGCCAACTCCTTGACCTGTGCCGCCACCATCTGATCGAGTTCTTGCGTCGTCATCGCCGTCCCGTCCTCGTCCCGGGCGGAGCGCCCGGGACGCCCCTATTTGGCCTTCCGGATATAGAACGTAAACACACCCGGCCCTTCCTTCACGTCCAAGAGTTCATGACCGGTGCTTTTCGCCCACGCCGCCATATCCGGCTTGGATCCCGGATCGGTCGACACCATTTCCAGCACCTGCCCGATCGCCATGCGCTCAATCGCTTTTTTGGTCTTGATCACCGGCAAGGGACAATTCAACCCTTGGCAATCCAGGCGCTGATCGATCGTATACTCTATCGCCATCTCCACTCCCCTACCACACCATGACCCGAGACGCGGACACGACGAATGCCGCAATCTCCTCGTATCCCACCGTCCGGTGCGCGGTCTCGATCCCCCGCGCCGCCGCATCCTCTTGATTCACGTAGACCTCGACCGATCCCGAGATCTCCGCGAACACCCCATCCTGCATCAGCACCACCCCTACCGGCCCCAGCCGGCTCTGCCGGGCAATCACCGCGGCCGCAGTCGGATCAAGGCGTTTCCGCACCAGATGCAGGACCCCCCCGGTCACCACGGCACGACCGTGTCGGCCGTGGCCAGACACTCGATCAGCGCGGCGTCCGGAACGCGCTCGACCCGATCCCGCAGCGCCGGACGGAACGGGGCAGGGATCGCATCGATCGCGACTATTTCACGGATGCGGCACGCATCCAAGAGTTCCAGCGAGTCCGCGAGGCCGGGCCGCTGTAGGACCAGCCCATCCAGCGTCAATGCGGCTCCGGCGCCCTCCCCGATATAGGCGACGGTCACGCGATGATTCGAGAGTGTCAGGCCCAACGCCATCCGGAGGGCTTCATGCACCCGCCCGGTCGTCAACGGCGCGCTCCGAACGGCCACCACGACGTGTTTCACGTCATTCGCCAAAGGTGAGAAATCGATCGGCCCGATCGATGATTTTGGACAGCTCGTATTGGCTGGCGATCTCGATCCCCGGGAAGAGGTCGGCTTGAGACAACCCGCGCGCTTCGGTGGTCACCCCGCAGACCGACACCTTGGCTCCCAGCCCGATCAAAGACGGGAACAGGGTATGCGGTCCCTTCGATGAGGTCACCGCCCGCCCGCAATATACCCCCTCACCCATGAGAAAGAGTTCGACCTGATGTCCCTGCTTGAGCCATGCCTCGGAGAGCCGGCCGACCTGGTACTGATTCTCGTGGTCGGCACTGCTGGTGAGCAGAATGCCGATTTGCATGGCGGAATTGTAAGCCGCGCCGAAAAGCTTTGTCAACAGCCGGCGCGGGTCGCAGGGGTGTCGGCGTGGCGAAATTGTTGCGGACCCCTCTCGGGCGGCGCTGTGCTAGAATGCCCCGACCGCGGAGAGGAGAGGCGATGATTGAGACACGGGAGGCCTTTTGCGAATACCTGCTCGGAGTGATGGATCGCAAAGATCATTGGGCGTGGAAGTGGTTTTCCGGCGGCACCATATCGGTTCCGCAATTGAAGATCCATTTCCAACAGGAGTTTGCGGTGTACGTTCGGGACTTTCCGGTGTTTCTGGCGCGGGTCCATGGGAAGAATCCCCCGATCAGCGTGCGCCGCGCGCTGGCCGAAAATCTGTATGAAGAAGAAACCGGCGGGCTGACCAGGGGACGGTCGCATCCCGACTTGTTTTTATATTTAATGGAGGGCCTGGGGTTTTCCGCCGCCGATTTCGACTCCATCGCGCTCCTGCCCGACAGTGCGAATTATCGCCGCTGGCTGGATCACATCACGACGACCGGGTCGTGGATCGAAGGGGCCGCGGTGGCGACGATCTTCGTCGAGGGCAGCGTCCATGAGCGGGCGATTTTGAACGGGACCGCCCGCGAAGAACCGGACGTCGAACAGAAGATCGCCAACCATCCGCTGGTCAAACATCACGGCGTCAGCCCGCGGCACCTGGACCTGATCCGCGCCCACGGCGCGGTGGAAGGCCTCCACCGGCAAGACGCATGGAAAATGGTGTTGGACCATGCGTCCCACGCGGAGGCGCGGCAGCGTGTCGCCCACGCACTCGACCGATCGCTCGAACTGTGGTCGGCCTACCGCGACGGCGTGGCGCAGGCCTGCGGGCTCTCGCGATAGCGGCGTCCGCGTCCGGATGAACGGCGTCACGCTGGGCCTCCTGGGGGCGACGATCACCTGCGTCGCGTGGGGACTGGCGGATTATGTGGCGGCCCTCTTAAGCCGCCGGCTGGGTGAGGCCTGGACTCTGCTCGGGATTCAGGCCGTCGGGCTCCCGATCCTGGCGCTCATCTGGCTCATCATCCGGCCGCCGCTTCCCGTCCCTGCCGACCTGATCTGGATTACTCTGGCCTCGGGGTGCTTTGCCGTCGGCTACTTTTCCTTTTTCCACGGACTTCGCGTCGGCACCATTTCCCTCGTCAGTCCGATCAGCAGCGCGGGTGCGCTGATTCCGGTGGCCGTCGGCATGGCGCTGATGGGCGAAGAAGCCTCGGGCATTCGCCTGACGGGAATCGCTCTGACCATGGCGGGCCTCGCCCTGCTCCTCACCGACCTGCGAGCGGTGAAGCGCCTTGATGCCCCGACGCGGCGGCGCGGAATGCTGGCGGGCCTCGTCACCCTCCTGGCGTGGGGTCTGGGCACCGCCCTCCTGCTTCCGGCCATCCACCATGCAGGAGGGTTTGCGCCGATCGCCATTCTCCGCATCGAGGTCCTGGTGGTGGCGGCGGCCTGGTGTGCAGCGGCCTCTCCCGCTGCGCCACCCCATCAAGCGCCCGTCTCCTCCGCGCTCCGGAGTCCCGCCGTGTGGGCGCTCGTGGTCCCGGCCGCCCTGCTCGACCTGACGGCGTTTTTCGCCTATGGATATGCGCTGCACATCGCGCCCGCGTCGGTCGCGGCGCCCGTCGCCTCGGCCTATCCGCTCGTCACCATCCTCATCGCGCATCAGCGAGTGGGAGAAACCCTCAATGCCCGCGAATGGAGCGGAGTTGCGCTCACCCTGCTGGGGGTCGGCCTGCTGGGACTGGGGTAATGCGCGCCGAGGTCGGTTGAATTGGCGTGGGAAGCCTGCTAAGATCGATAGCGTTCTGTTGAGGTTCAGCATGGAGCGCCGTTTATTCGGAACCGACGGGGTTCGGGGGACGGCCAATATCGAGCCGGTCACCGCCGAAACCGCGATGAAGTTGGGGCGGGCCTCCGCCTACCTGTTTAAAAAACACCGCACCGGCCATCACCGCTTCGTCATCGGCAAGGACACCCGGCTCTCCGGCTACATGCTGGAAAGCGCATTGACCGCGGGGATTTGCTCCATGGGCGTCGATGTGCTGTTGGTCGGTCCCATGCCCACCCCCGCGATCGCGTTTTTGACCAAGAGCCTGCGCGCCGACGCGGGCGTCGTGATCTCGGCCTCGCACAATCCCTTCGAAGACAACGGCATCAAATTCTTTTCGCACGAAGGCCTCAAGCTTCCCGACGGCGTCGAGCAGGAGATCGAAGAGCTGGTATTTTCCGGCGTGCTCGATCAGGATCGGCCGACCGCCCGCGACATCGGCAAAGCCTTCCGCGTAGACGATGCCGACGGTCGCTACATCGAATTTACGAAGAACACCTTGCCCAAGGGCATGCAGTTCGACGGCCTCAAGGTGGTGGTCGACACCGCCAACGGCGCGGCCTACAAAGTCACCCCGATGGTGCTGCGGGAGTTGGGGGCCGACGTGATCACCATCGCCGACCGCCCCAACGGCACCAATATCAACCAACACTGCGGCGCGCTCTATCCCGAGGCGCTACAGAAGGCCGTGCTCGCCCATCACGCCGATCTGGGCATCGCGCACGACGGCGACGCCGACCGGGTCATCTTCTGCGACGAGCACGGCAAGATCGTGCATGGCGATCAGATTCTCGCGCTCTGCGCTCTCGAACTCGAGCGAAACGGCCGCTTGGCAGGCCATACCGTGGTCGCCACGGTGATGAGCAACCTGGGCCTCGAGATTACCTTGCGGCAGGCGGGCATCTCCATGCTCCGCACCGCGGTCGGGGATCGTTACGTGCTCGAGCGCATGCTCAAAGACGGATTCGTCTTCGGCGGAGAGCAGTCCGGCCACATCATCTTTCTGGACTACAACACGACCGGCGACGGACTCATTACCGCCCTGCAAGTCTTGGCCATCATGGAAAAGACCGGCAAGCGTCTGTCGGAGTTGAGCACGTGCATGACGGTCTTGCCGCAGGTGCTGGTCAACGTGCGCGTGGCCGACCGCCGCAATCTCGAGACCATCCCCGCCTATGCGGCCGCGCTGTCGGACATGGAACGCCGCCTGGGCCCGCAGGGGAGGATTCTGGTTCGGTATTCCGGCACCGAACCCCTGGTGCGGGTGATGGTCGAGGGCGAAGATTTCAGCGTGATTTCAGGCGTCGCCGAAGAATTGGCCGACACGCTGCGGACCGCCGTGGGGGCGGCTCCGAAAGCGGTCGGCGAATGACGGCCGGTCGAATCGGTTTCCCGCTGCTCGGCGTATGGCTCGTCACCGCGACCTTCGGCTGGGCCGCCGATCCGTATCAATCGGTATTCGGCACGCCCCACGATTTTCTTGCGCGGGGCGATCTGCCCTCCGGCCAACGGGTGTGCGGTTCCTGTCATACGGCGAACGACGTCTCCCGCCCCGACATCCCGGGGACGGGTCTGGTGGGCGACGGTCTTCCGCCGGCGACACCGCCGAGTCCGTTGTGGCAGCCGTCCGCCCCCCCATTCACCGTGGGGCCGCCGGACCAGACCGGCGCGAGCCAGGCTGCCGGCCGGTCGGGCCGATGCCTGGAGTGTCATGACGGCGTGTTGGGCCGCGAGGTCCACCAGATCGGCCGCGGCGGATCCCGAGTCTTCGATCATCCCTACAACATTCGGTATCCTCGAGAC
>JBDSOK010000123.1:0-4534 GCA_039914845.1 Nitrospiria bacterium
GGATGAGCTGCTCCGCGATATGCGGTCCCGCTTTGTCCAATTCGTACCGTCCCGGGGTGGCGGACACATAGAGCACTTGGTGGAGCATCCGCTCGAACTCCGGAAAGGTGAGCGGCCGATTGTCGAAGGCCGAGGGAAGGCGAAACCCGTACTCGACCAGGTTTTTCTTGCGCGAGCGATCCCCCTCGTACATGCCCCCGATTTGGGGGATCGTGGCATGACTTTCGTCCACGATCAATAAAAAATCCTTCGGGAAATAGTCGATCAACGTGGGCGGGGGTTCCCCCGGGGCGCGGCCGGAGAGATGGCGCGAGTAGTTTTCGATGCCCTGGCAGAATCCGATTTCGCGGATCATTTCCAGATCGAAATGGGTGCGCTGCCTGATGCGCTGGGCCTCGATCAACTGCCCTTGGCGCTGAAAAACCGCCACGCGCTCCTCAAGCTCCGCCTCGATGCCCGCCAACGCTCGATCCATCCGCTCCGGGGGGATGACGTAATGACTGCCGGGATAGATCGGCGCCTTGGGCACGCGGCGAATGATCTGCCCCTTGAGCGGATCGAGTTCGGCGAGCGACTCGACCTGATCGCCGAAGAGCTCGATTCGGATCGAATGGGCCTCCGCCGACGCCGGAAACACATCGATGACGTCACCCCGCACGCGAAACGTGCCGCGATGAAAGTCCACATCATTGCGCTCGTATTGGATGTCGATCAGCCGGGCGATGATCTCCTCGCGGCTGATCCGCATCCCCTCCTCCAACGGCAGCAGCATGCCGTGGTAGGCCTCGGGAGATCCCAGGCCGTAGATACAGGAGACCGACGCCACGATGATCACATCATGCCGTTCAAAGAGCGAACTGGTTGCGGCATGTCGCATGCGATCGATGGCATCGTTGATCGCGGTGTCTTTTTCGATGTAGGTGTCGGTCTGGGGAAGGTAGGCCTCGGGTTGGTAATAATCGTAGTAGCTGACGAAATAGCCTACCGCGTTGGAGGGGAAAAACGTCTTGAACTCGTGGCAAAGCTGGGCCGCGAGCGTCTTATTGTGGACAAGCACCAGCGTGGGGCGTTGGACCCGTGCGATGACATTGGCCATGGTAAAGGTCTTGCCGGACCCGGTCACGCCGAGGAGGACTTGATGCGTCGTGCCCGCGGTCACTTCGCGACTGAGTGTTTCAATGGCCGATCCCTGATCTCCCTGCGGATGGAAATCCGAGACGAGCTGAAACGGCGTATGGACGGAAGGCCCTCGATCGACCACGGCGCATTGTACCATGGGCGTTCCGCACCGGTTCCGACTTGACTTCGCGCGCGACCCCAGCGTATAAATTGACTTAATACGGAAGCACGATTTCCCTCCACACGCGTCGTCCTTTTGCCGTCGGTCAGTCTATAAAGAAGGCCTATTGCGTGTCGGATCACCTCTATGGATCCAGAATTTCTTAAATCCGTCCAGTGGAAAACCGCGCAGGAGGGTCTCGCGCGGGCAACCGGTCTCTCCCTGATTACGTATGGGGCTTCCCCGAGCCCGGATCTCAATGCCCCGCTCTGCGAGCCAAGCGGAGAGAATCCGATTTGCCGTTTGCTCCAGGACCGATACGGGCAGAAATCGCAGTGTGAGGCTCACTGTGGTCGGCAGGTCGCCCAAGCCTTCGCCACCGGACGCGCGACCGCGTTTACCTGTCATGCCAACCTCCATGCGTTCACGGTGCCCATTTCCGACGAGCAGGGCGTCCAATTGGTGCTGTTGGGAGGAAAGGCCTTCAGTTCGTACGACGATTTTTTTGCCTTTCGTGAAGCGGCTAACCAATATGGGGTCGACGCGGCGACCCTGCTCTCACTCGTCAAAGATATCCAGTTTAAAGAGCCGTCATTCCTTGAGTCGGCGGCCGGGCTGGTCGAGACGATTTGCCGTTCGTTGGTGAGGAATCTCAGCGTTCGCCAGCGGCATGAAGCCGCCTCCGCCCGTCTCATGACCCTTTTTTCGATCGGCGCGGAGCTTCAGAACCAGATCGATCAGACGGCGCTCTTTCGTCTGGTCCTCAATACGGTGGGCGTCTTGTTCAACGCCAATACCGCGATGATCCTGACCAGCGACGCCCGCGGCGAGCGGCTCGAGTATGCCGAAGGATTCGGCGTGAAGCGGGAAGCCTTGAGGACCTACGGCACGCCTCTTCACAAAGGCGTGTGGGGGCGTCTGGTCGAGGTTCATGCCCCGCTTGTGTGTGCGACGCCCTCCGATGTTTTGCAGGCCGGCTTCCCGGCCGATGTCACGTCGGCGCATCTTTTTCCCCTGGCGAAAGGGGCCCGCAGCGTGCTCGTCATCCTGGATACTCCCCTGGCCGAAGACGACGTGAAGATTCTGGGAATCTTCGCCGACCTGTTTTCGATGGTGCTGGAAAACGACCATCTGCGGTCCCAGGTCGAGGATCGTCGGCAAGGGCTTGCGGCGCTGACCGACATGATGCGGAACTCGGTCTCGACGCTGTCGGTGGGCGATCTGTTTCAGACCATTCTGGATCGATCGACTGCCTGCGTGGGAGCCGAGCAAGGGTCCCTGCTTCTCTTGGACGGCGAGTCCAACGAGCTGGTCGTCAGAGCCATCAAAGGACTCAATCCCAAGATCGTCGAGGGAATCCGCATTCGCCCCGGGGAAGGCATCTCGGGAATGGTCTTCGCCGAAGCGCAACCCCTGCTGGTCACCAACCTGGAAACGGATGTTCGGGTGCTGCAAGAGAAACGGCCGCGGTACCGCACGCGGTCGTTTATCAGCCTTCCCCTCCAATCCCAGAACCACACGATCGGCGTCCTCAACGTGGCGGACAAGGTCGACGGGAATGCGTTTACGGCCTATGATCTCGACCTGCTGACCTCCATCGCCACCTACACGACGGTCGCGGTCCAACGGTCGGAATACTACCGCCGGTCGGAAGAACTCAAACGGATCTCGATCACCGACTCCCTCACCGGATTGCTCAACCGCCGGTATTTTCAGGAACGGCTCGCCGAGGAGATCGAGCGCTTCAAGCGGCACAAACTGCCCTTCTCCCTGATCATCATCGATATCGACGACTTCAAGCGCCTGAACGATGCGCATGGGCATTTAGTGGGGGATGATGCGCTCATCATCACCGCGCGCGCCGTCCGCAATTCCATCCGAGCGATCGACGTGGCGGCGCGGTATGGGGGGGAGGAGTTTACCGTCATTCTCCCTCAGACTCCCAAACAAGCCGCAAAAACGATGGCGCTTCGTATCGGACGCGCCGTCAATCGGACGATTATCAACTCGTCGGAGGGGGAACGTCTTCACCTGACGGTCAGCTTGGGGGTCGCGAGCTTCCCGGACGACGCCGATCAGCTCGAGGATTTGCTTCGCCACGCGGATCAGGCGCTGTATGAGGCGAAGCGGCGAGGAAAGAACCAGGTCGTGCTCTTCGAGGCGCCGTCGTCGGCTCCAAGGCCTGCGACGAGCTAGGAGCCTGTTCCGTTCGGAGCCCGTTCAGGGAAGGCCAGATGCAAGGCGGAGGGAGGTCCTTAGGCGCGGAGCGTACTGGGTCGTACGTGAGCACGCAAGGCCGACCGACAACGCCGCTCTAGCGTGACGGACGAATGCTGCTTCCCGAGATGGCCTTTCATGGACGGGCTCCTAGCTCGTCGATTCGGGCGATCCGACCAAGCCGGCGGCAAATGCCTGCGCATCGAAGGGGACGAGGGCATCGGCGGCTTCGCCCAAGCCCAGAAGTTTTACCGGCACGTGCAACTCTTCCGCGATCGCCAGGACGATCCCGGCCTTGGACGTGCCGTCGACCTTCGTGACCACGATGCCGGTCAATCCCAGCATCTCCTGAAACGCCCGAGCCTGAGCCAGCCCGTTCTGTCCGGTCGATGCGTCGAGCACCAATAAGATTTCATGCGGGGCCCCCGGCAACGCACGACCAATCACCCGCTTGATCTTGACTAATTCCTCCATGAGCGATTGCTTGGTATGGAGCCGGCCGGCGGTGTCGATCAGCAGCACATCGACGTCTCGCGAGCGCGCCGCAGTCACCGCATCGAATACCACCGCTGCCGGATCCGCTCCGGCGCCTTGATGGACGACCTCCGCCCCCAAACGCGTACCCCAGGTCTGGAGCTGTTCGACGGCGGCGGCGCGAAAGGTATCGCCGGCGGCCAGCAAGACCCTTCGGCCTTCATTCCGATACCGATGCGCGAGCTTCGCAATCGAGGTCGTTTTACCGACACCGTTTATTCCCACGAACAGCATCACCAGCGGGCGGGGGCCGGCGGCGAGTCCGGTCGCGGCTCCGCACCGAGCGATTATCAGGTCATGCAGCCGACGACGGATATCCCCCGCCGACCGATTGGGACCGCGCCGGAGTTCGTCGATCAATCGCTCCGTCATCTTGACGCCGACATCGGCCTGAATCAGCGCGGCCTCAACCCCCTCGAGCGACACCTCCTCCGCGCCGAACGTCGCGGCCCGCACAGTGGTAAAGCTCTTCGCAAGCGCTTCACGGCTCTTGCTCAATCCCGC
>JBDSOK010000268.1:0-8085 GCA_039914845.1 Nitrospiria bacterium
CATCAAGGAATCGGACATCGAGCGCTTCAACCGCGAAATCCGCACAATCGTCGACGAAGCGGTAGCCTTCGCCGAAGAAAGCCCGGTGCTCCCGCCGGAGGCGATCGAAGAGGATATTTATGCTTAAGACTTTTTCCGATAACCCCCGGCTCAGAGCCTGCTCAGGAGTGGCCAGATGCAAGGCGGAGCAAGCCGTTGCGCCCGGAGCGTACTGGGTCGTACGTGAGGACGCAACGGCTTGCGACAACGTAGCAGATGGCCGCTCATGGGCAGGCGGGCGCACCATATGACGGTGATGGCTTATCGGGACGCGCTCGGCCTCGCCCTTCGCGAAGAAATGCGGCGCGACGACCGTGTCTTCGTGATGGGCGAAGAAGTCGGGGCCTATCAGGGCGCCTACAAAGTCACCAAGGGCCTGCTTCAGGAGTTCGGCCCGCGGCGGGTGATCGACACGCCGATTGCGGAGGCCGGATTCGTCGGCGCGGGCGTGGGAGCGGCCATGGTCGGGCTGCGGCCGGTGGTGGAGGTCATGACGTTCAACTTCGCGATCGCGGCCATGGACGCCATCGTCAACACCGCGGCCAAGGTCCGGTACATGTCGGGCGGGCAGGTCTCGGTTCCGCTGGTGATCCGCGGACCGGGCGGCTCGGCCCGCCAGCTTGCGGCGCAACATTCCCAGGCGCTGGAGGCGTGGTTCTGCCACGTCCCGGGCCTCAAGGTCGCCGCCGCGGCCACCCCGCGCGACGCGCGGGGCCTGCTCAAGAGCGCCATCCGCGACGAGAATCCGGTGCTCCTGATCGAAGCCGAACTGCTGTACGGGACCATGGGCGAGGTGCCCGAGGACGAGGAGATGATTCCGCTGGGCGTGGCGGCCGTCGTGCGGCCGGGCCGGGATGTGACCGTGATCGCCTACAGCAAAATGCTCCACGAGGCCCTCGCCGCCGCGGAGATCCTCGCGGGCGAAGGCGTGGACGTGGAGGTGATCGATCCCCGGACGTTGCGGCCGCTGGATTGGCCCGCGCTGCTGGCCTCGGTCAGGAAAACCAAGCGGGCGGTCGTCGTCCAGGAGGGATGGCCCTTCGGCGGCCTGGCCGCCGAGATCGCGGCCCGTCTGTCGGCCGAGGCCTTCGACGCGCTGGACGCGCCGATCGAGCGCGTGACGAGTCTCGACGCGCCGATGCCGTACGCGAAAACACTCGAAGCGGCGACGATTCCCGACGCCGCCCGGATCGCGGCGGCCGTGCGCCGCACCGTGGCCTGAGGATGGCGGGACGGATCGTCATGCCCAAGCTCTCCGACACCATGGAAGAAGGCGTCCTCGTCAAATGGCACAAGCACGAGGGACAGACGGTCGCGAGCGGCGACGTCTTGGCCGAGGTCGAGACCGATAAGGCGGTGCTGGAGCTGGAGGCGTATACCGATGGCATCCTCCGGAAGACGCTGGTGGCGGAGGGCGCGCGCGTCCCGGTGGGAACGCTGCTGGGCGTGATTGCGGGAGAGTCCGAGTCGATCGACGATCTGCTCGGCGATGCCCCGACTCCCGTCACATCGCGAGCTGGATCTCAGCCGGAGCCATCGCAGCAAGCGCCGTCCTCTTCGGGACCGCCCAGACCGGGTCCCATCCCCCCGGTCTCACGCATGCCGAAAGCCTCGCCGCTGGCCAAGAAGCTGGCCGAGCAGCGGGGAATCGATTTGCGGACGATTGAGGGCACCGGTCCCGGCGGCCGGATCGTCGAGCGCGACCTTGAGGCGGCTCCGACCGCGGCACGAACTCCCGAGCGGGCGCCCGGCGAGTCCGGCGACCGAACCGAGCGGCTTTCGCTGATGCGCGCGACGATCGCCAAACGGATGACCGAGAGCAAAACGACCGTGCCGCATTTCTACGTCACCACCGAGGTGGATGCGGGGGCGTTGATCGATCTCAAGGCGTACCTGGCCGACACGGGCGAGCCCGCAATCGGCCCGACCGAGTTTCTCGTCAAAGCGATGGGGCAGGCGCTGCTCGCCGTTCCCGCGGTCAACGCGTCCTTTGCCGGTGACCACGTCATCTCTCATGCGGGCGCCCACGTGGGCGTCGCGGTCGCGGTGGATGACGGCTTGATCACGCCGGTGGTGCGCGACGCCGATCGGCTGACGCTGGGCCAAATCGCCGAGTGGCTCGCCGACGTGGTCGCCCGCGCCCGCCGCAAGGCGCTGGCCCCCGAGGAGTACCGGGGCGCCGGCATCAGCCTCTCGAATCTCGGCATGTACCGCGTGGATGACTTTGCCGCCATCATCACCCCGCCGGAAGCCGCCGTGCTCGCGGTCGGCCAAATCACGCAGCAGGCGGTGGTGACGGACGGCCAGATCGTCATCGGCCGGCGCCTGCGGATGACCCTCTCTGCCGATCACCGGGTCCTCGACGGCGTGTCGGCGGCCAAGTTCCTCGGCGAGGTGGCCGCGCGTCTGGAGAATCCCTGGCGGCTCATCCGATGAACGACCTGCTCCAGATCGAACGCGGGCCCAGCCGCCGGGGTCATCGTCCGGCGGGCGGGGAGTGGGCCGACGAGCGGCTGCCGCTGCCGCCGTGGATCAGGGTCCGTCTGCGCCAGGGCACCGACCTCGCCCGGCTGCGCGGCCTCCTGCGCGACACGACGTTGCACACGGTCTGCGAGGAAGCCCGGTGCCCCAATCTCTCGGAGTGTTGGAACCGCGGCACCGCGACGTTCATGATTTTGGGGGATATCTGCACTCGGAGTTGCGGATTTTGCGCCGTGAAAACGGGCCGCCCCCTGGATCTCGATCCGGACGAACCGCGACGCGTCGCCGAGGCGGTCCGCGCGATGGGGCTCACGCACGCGGTGGTGACCTCGGTCAATCGCGACGAGGTGCCCGACGGCGGGGCGGCGGTCTTCGCGGCGACCATTCGCGCGATTCGCGCCGCGCATCCGGGCTGCACGGTGGAAGTGTTGATTCCCGACTTCCAAGGGTCTGCGGCCGCGCTGGACGCGGTGCTCGACGCCGCGCCCGATCTGCTCAATCACAATACCGAGACCGTCCCGCGCCTGTACGCCGCCGTCCGGCCCCAGGCGCGCTACGCGCGCACGCTCGAGCTCTTGTCCCGCGCCAAGGCGCGCGGCGCGCGGACCAAAACGGGCCTGATGGTCGGCCTCGGCGAGCGCCGGCATGAGTTGTCCGCGGTCTGGCAGGATCTCAGGGGCGTCGGCTGTGACATCCTGACGGTCGGCCAGTACCTGCAGCCGACGCGCGAGCACCTGCCCGTCCGGCGCTATTACCCCCCCGAGGAATTCGCGGCCCTTCGCGACGAGGCGTTGGCGCTGGGGTTCTCCCATGTGGAGGCCGGTCCGTTGGTGCGCAGTTCCTACCATGCCGACAGCCAGGTCGCCGCGCTCGCTCCCCACGGACGGGAGGCCTGAACGGGATGGGCGGTCCTCTCAAGATTCTTTTCGCGGCGTCCGAAGTGACCCCATTCTCCAAGACCGGCGGCCTGGCCGACGTGGCGGCCGCGCTGCCGCGGGCCCTGGCCGGACTGGGACACGATGTGCGCCTGGTCACGCCCCGGTATCGCGAGTTCGCGGGTCCGGTGGAACCGCTGACCGAGTTCCCGGTCGACACCCCGGGCGGAACGGGGACGGCGCGGGTGGGACGCGCGACGCTGCCCAAGAGCGCCGTCCCGGTCTATACCATCGAGGACGATCTCGGCCGGTTCGACCGGGAGGGCTTCTACCAGGCCCAGGGCCGTGACTTCGACGATAATCTGGACCGCTTCGCCTTCTTTTCGCGGGCGGCGGTCGAGCTGCCCGGCCGTCTGGGTTGGTCGCCGGATATTCTGCATTGCCACGATTGGCAGACCGGCCTGATTCCGCTCTACCTGGCGAGGTCCGGACCGGCGCGAGGCCGACTGCGCACCGTGCTGACGGTCCACAACCTGGGCTACCAGGGCGTTTTCCCGTCCGAGCAGTTTCCCGTGACGGGATTGGAGTGGGACGCCTTCACCCTCGATGGTCTGGAGTTTTACGGACGCATCAATCTGCTCAAGGGCGGGCTCTTGGCCGCCGACGTCGTGACCACCGTCAGCCCGACGTACGCCCGCGAGATTCAGACCTCGGTTCACGGCCATGGCTTAGACGGCGTCCTGGCCGCCCGGCGGGCTGACCTGGTGGGCATTCTCAACGGGATCGACACCGCGGAGTGGGATCCGGCCGCCGATCCGGCGCTGGCGGCCCCCTTCTCGGCCGCCGACCCCGCGGGCAAGGCGGCCTGCCGCGACGATCTGGCGCGGCGAGTCGGCCTTCCCGCCGCGGGCGGACCGATCCTGGCGTTGGTGACCCGTTTGGTCGAACAAAAGGGCATCGATGTGTTGGTGGACGTGATGCCGGAGCTGGCGTTGCTGGATGTGCGCGTGGTCGTGTTGGGCACCGGGGACGCCGCCTACGAGGCCGCGCTCCGGAATTGGACCGCCAAAGCCCCGAAGCACATCGCGGCCGTCCTGGGATTCGACGATGCCCTGGCGCACCGGATCATGGCCGGCGCGGACCTGTTTCTGATGCCCTCACGGTATGAGCCGTGCGGATTGAGCCAGTTGTACGCGATGCGCTACGGCGCGGTACCGGTCTGCCATCGGACCGGCGGGCTTGCCGATACCGTCGTGGATTACGCGCCGAGCGCGGCTCACGACGGGCGTGCCACCGGCTTTCTCTTCGAACCCTGTTCCCCCGATTCGTTTCGGCACGCGATCCAATTGGCCTTGGCCGTCTATCGCGATCCCCCCGCGTGGCGGCGCCTGATGTCGGCGGGCATGCGGAGCGATTTCGGGTGGGAGCGCTCGGCGGCGGAGTATGTCGCCGTGTATGAGCGCGCGCTCGCCCGGCCTCCGCGGGGAGCGGCCACGCGGTGAAGACCCCGCGCCCGCGTCGCCCCGTTCGCCGCCGTATCCCGGCCGCTCGCCCACCCGCCGCCCGTCCTCGGGTCGCGGCGCCGGTGAACACGCCGCAGGACCCGGAACGGCTGAGTCGAACCGAGCTCTTGGCCTTGGCCGAGCGAGCGGGCTTGACGGGCCGGCATCGGCTCGCCAAGCCCGCTCTGGTCCGTGAACTCACGCGATTGGGGGCGTTCGGGGGCGCGGCGCCCGCGGCTCAGGTTCCCGTCCCGCCGCCGGCGATCCCCCAGGCGGCGGCCGTGCCGCCGACCCCGCCTCCACCTCCGTCCGGGCCTCAGTCAACCGCGGCTCCGGCGGCCACGCTGCCCGATCGCTACCGGGTCACCGAGTTGGTCGCGCTGATCATGGATCCGTTGCGGGTCTTTCTCTATTGGGAAATCACCCCCGAAGCGATCGCGGGCGCTCGGGCCCAATTCGGTGCCGCATGGGACGGGGCCGCGTTCATCCTCCGCGCCTATCACGTAGGGGACGAGGCCAAGGCCTCGGTACGCCATCAGTGGGATACCCCCGTCGACGGAGAGGTGGGAACGTGGTATCTCCCGCTCTGGAGGGCCGATCAACTGCTCGTCTTCGAGCTGGGGTGGCGGGCGAGCGATGGACGATTCGCGGCGGCGGCGCGCTCCAATCGCATCCGAACCCCGCGCAATGCGCCGGATGATACCGGCGGGGAGCGATGGATGACCGTCATCGACGGCCGCATCGTCACCGCCTCGGACGTCGACGGCGATCCCCACGAGGGGAGCCGGGGCGCAACCGGCGGGCCCTCGTCCTATAGCTGGGCGGTCAGGCGTTCGCGATGATCGCGCCCACCGGATACCTCTGCCTGATCCTTCATGCGCACCTCCCCTTTGTGCGCCATCCGGAGTACGACGACTTTCTGGAGGAAAACTGGCTGTACGAAGCGATCACCGATACCTACCTGCCCTTGCTCGAGGTCTGCCATCGCCTCGACGCCGACGGCGTGCGGGGCCGCTTCACCATGACGTTGACCCCCAGCCTGCTGGCGATGTTCGCCGACCCCCTGCTGCGCACGCGCTACGTCCGGTACCTGACCCGCCGCATTGCGCTGGCGACGGCCGAGGAACGGCGGCTGCGCCACGACCCGCAATTCGGCCCGCTGGCCGCCTACTATCGCGACCGGTTCACCCGCATCCACGAGGCGTTCGTGCACCGCTATCGGCAGGACCTGACGGCGGCGTTCGCCGGCCTGCAGGAGCGCGGGCGCATCGAAATCATCACCTGCGGCGCCACCCACGGATTTTTGCCCCTGCTCGCTCCCGTGCCCAGCGCGGTGCGCGCCCAGCTCCGGGTCGCGGTGGATCATTACCGGCGGACCTTCGGCCGATCGCCCCGCGGGATTTGGCTCCCCGAGTGCGCCTACACGCCCGGCCTGGATGCGATGTTGCGGGACGAGGACCTGCGGTTTTTCATTCTCGAAAGCCCGGGGCTGCTCTATGGCCGGCCGAGCCCCCGGTTCGGGGTCCATGCGCCGGTCTATTGTCCCTCCGGCGTGGCCGCCTTCGGGCGCGACGCCGAATCGTCCAAGCAGGTCTGGAGCGCGGAGGAAGGCTATCCCGGCGATCCCGCGTACCGCGAATATTACCGGGATGCGGGCTTCGATCTCGATGCGGACATGTTGCGCGGCCATCTGGCCGGAGACGGCACGCGGGTCAATACCGGATTAAAATACTACCGCATCACCGGTCCCACCGATCAAAAAGCCCCCTACGATCCGGCCCGGGCCTCCGCCAAGGCCGCGGAGCACGCGGCGCACTTTGCCGAGCAGCGCCGCCGGCAGGTCGCACGGCTGGCGGGGGAAATGGACCGGCCGCCCCTCATCGTCGCCCCCTACGATGCCGAGTTGTTCGGTCACTGGTGGTTCGAGGGGCCGCAATGGGTCGAGAACCTCCTGCGGCGTCTGCACCAGGACGGCGATCTCCACGCGATCACGCCGGACGACTATCTGGCGCGCCACCCCACCAATCAAGTCGTCGAGCCCGCGGCCTCCAGTTGGGGCCAGAACGGCTCGTATGAAGTCTGGCTCAACGGCGCGAACGATTGGATCTACCGGCACCTCCACCACGCGTCACGGCGGATGGACGCGTTACGCGCGCGAGAGACGGCGGGGATCGAGCGGCGCGCCGTGGCGCAAGCGCTGCGTGAGCTGCTGCTGGCCCAGGCATCCGATTGGGCCTTCATCATGAAGACGGGCACCATGGTGCCTTACGCGGTCAAACGCACCACCGATCACCTCACCCGCTTCACGACGCTGTATCACCAGGTGACGGAGCAGCGGCTCGATGCCCGCGGGCTGGCCGAGATCGAGGACCGCGACACCTGCTTTACCGCCGCCGATTTGGACCGCAGCCTCCGTCCTGCGACCGCCGCCTCGCACCAGGAGCCCGCCGGGTGAGGCGCGGGACGTCCCAGCGGCGATCCTCCCGCAAGGAGAAGGATCGCCCACCCAAATCCTCCGCGAAGGCCGAGGTGATCGTCGGCCGCTTGCAAGGCCATCCCGACGGCTTCGGATTCGTCATCCCCGACGACGCGCCGGTCGGCGAGCGCACCGATCTCTACGTCCGCGCGGACGCGATGGGTGACGCGATGCACGGCGATCGGGTCGAGGCCCAGGTCGAGCGCAGTCAGCCCGCGCGTCCCGGGCGGCGGGGCGCCGAGCGCCCGCGCAAGGAAGGCCGCATCACCCGGGTGATCGAACGCGCGCGCCGCCAGGTCGTGGGCCGCCTGGCGCGAGGGAAGGACTTTGCCTTCGTGGTGCCCACCGACGCGCGCATGACGCGCGACGTGGTGCTTCCCGACGACGCGCTGCACGGGGCGATCGAGGGGGATCTGGTCGTCGCCGACATCATCCGCTATCCGACCGAACACGTGGGCGCCGAGGGCCGCGTGACGCGGGTCATCGGCCGATTCGGCGATCCCGCCATCGACACCGACACGGTGATCGAAGAATTCGATTTGCCGCGCGAGTTTCCGGCCGAGGTGCAACGGGCGGCCGACGCGGTGCCGGACCATGTGACCGCGGACCTGTTGGCGGGGCGGCGCGATCTCCGGGCGTTGACGACGGTCACGATCGACGGCGAACACGCCAAGGACTTCGACGATGCGATCTCGATCGAGGAGCACCCGGA
>JBDSOK010000322.1:0-6844 GCA_039914845.1 Nitrospiria bacterium
GCCACCTTCTCGGCGCCCGGCCGCTTCCGCGGGACCGCAGAACGGCCAACAAATCTTCTACTTCTAACTGTTTGACGGCCGGTTTCCGGCTCGTCTCCCATTTCGACGGGCCGCCGAGAAGCGGCCAGATGCAAGGCGGAGGGAGGCCGCGCGCGCGGAGCGTACTGGTTCGTACGTGAGCACGCGCGGCCTCCCGACAACGCCGCAGATGGCTGCTTATCGGCGGCCCGTGCCGTCTTTGAGGATGATGGGCTTGCGGCCGGCTGTCCGCGCCCGCAACTCGATCAACGCCACCAGATAATCCTGAACGTGGCGCGTCAGGAGGAAGTGTTCGCACGCGTGCCGGTAGCCTTGGCGGCCGAGATTTCGTGCCAAGTCGGGATGATCCAGCAACCAGGTGACTTGGTAGGCCGCGCCCTCGACCGAGTGCACCACGATCCCGGTCACGCCGTGGATCACCTGGAGGGCGATCCCTCCGCCCGAACCGGCCACCACCGGTTTCTTTTTGAATAACGCGTCGGTGACCGTCAGCGCAGAGCCCTCGCTCGGAGACGTCTGCAGGATGATGGTTGAGGCGCGTTGCAGCGCGTTGATCTCCAAATCCGCCGAAGGCGGCAACTCGACGATATGTACGTCGGGATCGTTCCCCGCGTCCTCCCGCAATTGGTCCAGCACCCGATCGGCCTCCGGATCGTCGGCGGAGCGGTCCCCGGCCAGCACGAGTTGGCAATTGTGCCGCTTTTTGATCAATCGATAGGCCGCCACGACACCGAACGGATCCTTCAGCTGATCGAAGCGCGAAATCTGCGTGAGAATCGGCCGGCCTTCCTCGATCCCGAACCGGTGCAAGACCTGCCGGATGAACCCCCTGGAGAGTTCGCGGTTCTTGTCGGAGAGCGGATTGATGGACGGCGGGATCAGAAATTGTGGAATGGACACCGGAAGCGCACACGACGGCGCCGACACGATCGCGCCGTCGTACTGCCGAAGATACGGAACGATGAACTCCCACGCCGCGGGGTCCGGCGCGGACAGATCGACGTGGCTGCGCCACAACCAGTTCTGCCGGCCCGGCTTCCGAGCGGCAATGAGCCCAATGGGCTGGTGATCGTGGATGATCACGCAATCCGCTTCGAGGGCCAGCGCCTTGATGTTGCGCGCCGTGACCGCCTCCCAGCGGTCGCGCATCGCCGTCGTGAGCGGACACGGCGCTCCCTGAAGCCCCTGGGAGATCGCGTCGGTCACGGCCACAAAGTCAGGATCCCCCTCGAGCACCTCCCACACGGTGGGAATTCCCAGCTCGTTCAACAGCGTGATCATCCCGTCAAGGCCTTCCGCGTCGGTCCCGCCGAAACGGCCGGCGCTGACCATGTCGATCGTTCGGCCCCGCAGGGCCTCCCCCATCAGGCGGAGCTGGTCGACACGGGCGCGCCCGATCAGGGGCGCGTAATCATCGAGCCGGGCGGTCGTCTTGTCTTCGAGTACGGAAGAGATCATGCACCACCTCACGAGCCTCGTGAAAGAAGGCGAATCGTTCCAAGACGCCCTTGACCGGTGTCTGGACCGGATAGGCGGAGACCCGGCGGGCGATCCGAGCCACCAGCGCGTCGCGTTCGAAGACCCCGATCGCGCGAACCCGAAGTTCTTCGAGTGTGAACACGAACGGCTGAAGGAGTCGGAGCCGCTCGGCCATGGCGGCGTGCCCCCCCTGCTCCAGCCACCAAATGGGATCGTGCTCGACGGTGTGAACGGGCCATCGCGCTTCGATCAGATGATGGAAGACCTCATCGGCCGTCGAGACCTCCAGCCCGGAGAGAAACTCGTCGGGGGTGGAGGCCGTCCGGCCGGTCGGCACCAGCGAACCGGCGGCTTCGCAGAAGGACAGTTCCAGGCCGGGCGGCGCATCGCGCACCGTCGGTTTGCCGTTGAGATAGGCATCGATCATCGACACGAATTGCTCACGCAGATCGGCAAAGCCGGCGGTCGTGCGCAGGTCGATCATCGCCAGGCGCTCCCCCAACGCCCGTTCGCGCAGCACCTCCGACACCCAGTAGGCGATACGGGAGGGGTAGCGAGCCCCCAGCCACGGGTATTCACGGTGATACTCATAGGTCTGATACGAGAGCATCGCGTCCGTCGCGCCGCGCAAATGCCCGAGCAGTTCGACGACATTCGAGGCCGAGCGCCCGGTGAGGCGGATGAGCGGGAGCGACGCGACAAATCGGAAGGGACGGACCATCTACGCACATGTCCCGGCGAAAGGACGGTGGAGCCTGTTGAGACCTTGCGCGCGGAGCGTACGGGGTCGGACGTGAGCACGCAAGGCCGACTGACAACGCAGCTCCAGCGTGACGGACGAATGCGGCTTCCCGAGATGGCCATTCATCGACAGGCTCCTACGCACTCCGGTCGTCTTCCTTGCGGAAAAACTCCACCACGATGTCGCGGGCGATGTCTTTGCAACCCAGACCCAGGGCCAACGCACCCGCAAATGCCACCGCCGCCACCATGATTTCGATCACGGTGAACACGAATTCGGCCGCCACGCCCAATTGGCGAAACGCCAGAATCAAGACAAACCCCATCGCGAGCCATTTCGCGAATTTCGCGGTGACCACCGGATAGCGGACCCCCGCGTGGGCGGAGAGCGTCGCGACGACCTCTCCCAGCAGCACGGCGATCAACCCGCCCACGATCAAGACCACCACCGCCACCACCACGTTGGCCAACACCGCGCCGATTTGAGTGAGGATGTCCCGTGTCATGGGGAGGCCCAAGACCTCGAGGCCGACCACGAAGGTCATCAACAACGCAAACCAATAGGCGATGTGACTGACCGTCGTGCTCACCTGGCCGCCCAGGGCCGAGTGAGGATTGGGCGCATACCCGATTCGGGACATCGCGCGATCCACCCGCAGCAGCGTCAAGACGGTCAACATCACCCATCGCAGCGCAATGGCGAGCACCCACCCGACCACCAGGATGATTCCGCCCAGCAGGAGATTCGGCAAATAATTGAGGACCGCCGCGCCCACCTGCTCAAAGCGCTCGCTAAAGACTTGCCACGCCGTCATCGTCCATCCTTTCGCCGCGCACCTCGCGGTCGCCGCCGTAGAGAACAGTCCGGCGAATCAGGCCGCCAGGCGTTGTTCGATCTTGCTCAAATCGGAAAAAATATCGGAGGCCCAGCGGTACACATCGTGCTCGGCCACGTTTTCCCGCAGGCGGCGCATGCGCGCCTGTCGGGCTTCGCGCGGCATTTCAAGCGCCTCGCGCAAGGTCTCGGCGCAGGCCTCGATATCGTACGGATTCACCAACAACGCGTCGTCGAGCTGGCGCGCCGACCCGGTGAATTCGCTTAAGACCAGCACCCCGTCCTCATCATTCCGGCTGGCCGCGTATTCCTTCGCCACCAGATTCATGCCGTCGTGAAGCGAGCTGACGATGCACAGATCGGCCCGGCGATAGAAGGGCACCAACTCTTTGAAATCCATGCCGCCCTTGAGAAACAGGATCGGCGTCCAGGCCCGATCGCCATATTGCCAGTTGATCTCGTCGATCTGTTTCTCGATCGCGTCCATGGCGTCCTGGTATTCCCGCAAGTGGATGCGGGTCGGCACCCCGATCTGCACGTAGACGAGCTGCCGGCGATAGGCGGGGTACTTGTCGAAGAGCCGGCGCAACGCCTGAAGCCGCTCGGGAATGCCCTTCGTGTAATCCAGACGGTCCACCCCCACCGCCACCCGCACGCCGCGCAGACGGTACCGGCGGTTGAGCGCTTCCAGCCGATCCGGCAGGGACGAATCGGCGGCCAATGCGGCGATGTCCTCGAAATCCACCCCGATCGGATAGGCGCGGATCGACGTGGTATGGCCCCGGCGAATGACCGCCAATTGCTCGCGGTCGATCTTCGATTCCAGCTCCAGGGCCACCGTTTCCAGGAAGTTCTCGCGATGATAGGGCAGGTGAAATCCCATCAGGTCGTTGGCCAGCATGCCGTCCAGGATCTCGCGCTTCCAGGGACAGATGCGAAACACCTCGGGATTGGGCCACGGAATGTGCCAGAACAACACGGTGGTGACCCGGGGATTTTTCGCCTTGATATATTGCGCGCAGAGCGCCAGATGATAATCCTGCAGGAAGACCAGCGCGTGGCGGTCCCCGATCTCCTCGAGCACCGCGTCCGCGAAGAGTTCGTTGACTTCACGGTACCGCTCCCAAGACTCGACATCGAATTGCGGCCGCACATAGGCGATATGGCAGAGCGGCCAGAGCACGCGGTTGGCGAACCCGTAATAAAAGCCGTCGATTTGCGGTTTGGTCAGGAAGAGGCGCTTGAGGGTATAGGCCGGATGCTGGGGCGGCACCCGGACGCGGCCCGCCTCATCGGCGGTCTCGCGATCCGCCTCTCCGCCGCCGTGGGCGATCCAGACCCCTTGAAACGCCTGCGCGATGGAGTCCAACGCCACGGTCAAGCCGCTGGCGTAGCGCGTGCACTCGATCTCATCGCCGCGGTAGACGTGCATGTAGGGCTCCTGGTGCGACACCAGGAAGAACGGCGCCTCCCCGAATTTCTCACGGATCAGCGTGAGCAGACGTTCCCGGGATGTGGGTTCGCGCCGCGCGGCGTTGGAGATGGCGTGACGGGTGGCGTGCTTGAGTTGATCGGTGAATCGTCGAATACCATCCATGGGCTACGGCCTGAGCGTGTATGGGGATCGTACCATGGCCCCGATGCGATACGATAGGGCGCGCCCGGACCCGATCCGACGCGGCCCGGCCGGGTTTACACGGCGCAACCCGGCATATTAAGATGACCCCTCTCGATCGGAGTCCCCATGACGACCGCCGCCTCTCCCCATACCAACCGGCTCATTCACGAGACGAGCCCCTATCTGCTTCAGCACGCGCACAATCCCGTGGATTGGTATCCCTGGGGTGAGGAGGCGTTCGCCAAGGCCCGGGCGGAGGGGAAACCGATTTTACTCTCGATCGGCTATTCGGCCTGCCATTGGTGCCATGTGATGGAGCGCGAGTCGTTCGAGAACGACTCGATTGCCGGGTTGATGAATCACTCGTTCGTGAATATCAAAGTCGATCGCGAGGAGCGACCCGATCTGGATCAGATCTATCAATCGGCGTTTCAGGTGTTCAACCGCCGCGGCGGCGGGTGGCCGTTGACGATCTTTCTCACGCCCGAGGGCAAGCCGTTCCACGCCGGTACCTACTTCCCGCCGGAAGACCGCCACGGCATGCCCGGTTTTCCGCGCGTATTGGAAACCGTCGCGACGGCGTATCGCGACAAGGCCGACGCGCTCGCGCAAACCGGGGATCAGGCGGTGGCCATTCTGGAGAAGATCGACGCGCCCGAGCCGCCGGGCGCGGCGCCCGGCCGGGAGGCCGTCGCCCACGCGGTGGAGATGCTCACGCGATTCTTCGAGCCGATGCACGGCGGATTCGGCAGCGGCCCCAAATTCCCCGGCACCATGGCGCTCTCGCTCTTCGTCCGGCAGTCGCGGGCGGCCGGCGATGCCGACGCGCTCCGGCGCGCGTCGTTCACCCTGCACATGATGGCCGACGGCGGGATCTACGATCAGTTGGGCGGCGGATTTCACCGCTACTCGGTCGACGCGCAATGGCTGGTGCCGCACTTCGAGAAGATGCTCTACGACAATGCCCTGTTGATCCCCCTGGCCCTGGATCTGTTCCAGGCCACCGGCGATGCGGCCTTCGCGCGCGTGGCGCGGGAGACGGCGGAGTACCTGTTGCGCGAGATGCGGCATCCCGAGGGAGGGTTTTACAGCACCCAGGACGCCGACAGCGACGGACATGAGGGGACCTTCTTCGTCTGGACGCCCCAGGAGGTGGAGGCCGTGCTGGGGCCGGACGAGTCTCGAATGTTTTGCCGCGCCTACGACGTGACCCCGCGCGGCAATTTCGAGGGCAAGAACATCCTCCGCGTCGTGCTCCGCGAGGACGCGCTCGCCGCCGAATTCCGTCTCCCGGTGGAAGAGGTCCGCACGCGCCTGGCCGAGGCCAAGCGCCGGCTGTTCGCCACGCGCGAACGCCGGGTCAAACCCTTTCGCGACGAGAAGATCCTCACCGGGTGGAACGGACTCGCGGTCACCGCATTCGCCAGGGCCGCGATGGTCCTGGACGAACCGCGCTACGCCGAAGCGGCGGTCCGGACCGTCGATTTTCTGGCCCGATCACTGACCCGTGACGGCCGCCTGCTGCGCACCTGGAAAGACGGCCGGGCCAAACTCAACGGCTATCTCGACGATTACGCCTTTCTGGCCGACGCCTTGGTCGACGTGTATCACGCGACCGGCGACTCCCGGCACCTCGACTGGGCGGTCCGGCTGGTCGAGACCATCCTCGCGCAATTCTGGGATGACGACGGGGGCCGCGGCTTCTTCATGACCAGTCGCGACCACGAAACGCTGGTGACGCGGCCGGTCTCGGGGGTGGATCAATCGATTCCCTCCGGCGGATCGCAAGCCGTCTTCGCCCTGCTCCGTCTGGCCGCGCATACCGGACGGGCCGACTACCGCGAACGCGCCGAACGTATCCTGGCGCTCTTCGGCAAGACGATGGAGGAGAATCCCTTCGGCTACGCCAATCTCCTCGGTGCGCTGGACCTGTCCCTTGCGGGGCCGACCGAGATCGTGATCGTGGGAGCGCGCGATGAGGCCCTGGTGCGCGCGTTCCTGCGGACCGTTCACACCCTCTATCTGCCCCATCTCATCCTGTCGGTCCTCTCGCCCGACCACGTCGCTGAGGCCGCCTTGCCCGAGCCGCTGCGCGGCAAGGTCTCAGCCGACGGACGTCCCACGGCCTATGT
>JBDSOK010000008.1:0-32588 GCA_039914845.1 Nitrospiria bacterium
CGAGGCGGTGGCGATTTTCCCGTCCAGCGTCGCGGCAAATTTGAGCGTCACGAACGGCCGACCGGTCGTGATCCATGAGCGATAGGCGTCGTTGAGGCGGCGGGCCTCGGCGGCCAGCAGACCGACCGTGACGTCGAGCCCCGCCCGACGCAATTGACGGATGCCCCGGCCGTTGACGGACGGATTGGGATCGCGCATCGCGATGACGACCCGCGCCACGCCGGACGCGACGATGGCGTCAGTGCAGGGCGGCGTGCGTTTCGGAAAGTGACCGCAGGGCTCAAGCGTGACGTAGAGGACGGCACCTCGGGCCAGCGGTCCGGCGGCCTTGAGGGCGTGCACCTCCGCGTGAGGCGCACCGGCGCGGCGATGATAGCCTTCACCGACGATCCGTCCCCCGCGCGCCACGACGGCGCCGACCATCGGATTGGGACTGGTGCGGCCCCGCGCCCGCGCCGCCAAGCTGAGCGCGCGGCGCATATACGCCTCGTCGGACATCGGCGGTGGATTATGGGGGAACCGTCATCACCTGTCAACGCGGACCGCAGGAGCCTGTCCATGAGCGGCCATCTGCTGCGTTGTCGCTGCGCTCCGGTCCTCACGTACGACCCCGTACGCTGCGGTCCGGTGCTCGCTCCGCCTGGCATCCGGCGCGCTGCTGAACAGCCGGTCGGTGGTCAGGGCTCAGACCACGAACAACGCACAACACACAACGCAGTTTTCTTCATTATAAGTAGGGAGTCGATCGATGCGAGAGATCGTGACTATCGCGTGTTTGGATTGTAAAGAACGGAATTATTCAACGACGAAGAACCGTCGGAATACGCCCGACCGCTTGGAGTTGAAAAAGTATTGTAATCGGTGCCGCAAGCAAACGGCTCACAAAGAAGTGAAATAGCGAGCGCGGTGACTATAGGCCAGTAGCTCCAACGGCTAGAGCAGCGGTCTCCAAAACCGCGGGATGGGGGTTCGAATCCCTCCTGGCCTGCCATCCTCGCTTGTGCGAAGGCATGCCGGCGCGGCGATCAGTGTCGGGGCTGCCGGCGGTTGGGGGATGAGGCCGAACACGAGGGGATTGCCCGGGACGGGTTGAGGCGTGGGGAGTACGAACGGATGAAGAAACTGATTGCCAACATGAAGGAGTTTTTCCGCGAGGTTGGGGCGGAGTTGAAGAAGGTGTCGTATCCGACTCGGAACGAAACCGTGGGCTCCACGACGGTGGTCCTCATCTTCGTCGCGGTGGTCTCGTTGTTCTTGTCCGCGATGGACGCGGTCTTGGTCAAGTTGGTCGCCCGGATTATCGGCTGATGGAACCGACAGAGGCTGTGGCGATGGAGTGGTACGTAGTACACACCTATGCAGGATTCGAGAATCGCGTCAAGCAGAGCATTGAAGAGCGATCCAAGACCTATGGACTGACCGAACACATCCGCAAGGTCATGATTCCGACCGAGGAGGTTGTCGAAATCCGCGAGGGCAAGCGGCGGATGTCCACCAAGAAGTTTTTCCCGGGCTATGTGCTCGTCGAGATGGTGATGAACGATGAGACGTGGCAGCTCGTCAAAAATACGCCGAAGGTGACCGGATTCGTGGGCGGAGGCGGCACCGCGCCCTTCCCGGTGACCAAGGATGAAATGGACACCTTGCTCAACCAGATGGATTCGACGACCGTCAAGCCGCGCAGCAAAACCCAGTTCCAAAAAGGCGAAAACGTCCGAATCATCGACGGCCCCTTCCTGGGATTTAACGGGCTGGTAGACGAGGTGCATCAAGAGCACGCGAAGGTGAAGGTGCTGGTGAGTATTTTCGGCCGTTCAACGCCGGTCGAATTGGGGTTTCTTCAAGTCGAAAAAGTCTAACACGCTCAACGCGACGGAAGGATAACGTATGGCGAAAGTCGTCACCGCGATGGTCAAGCTGCAAATTCCCGCCGGTAAGGCCAATCCCGCGCCGCCGGTCGGGCCGGCGCTCGGGCAGCACGGCGTCAACATTATGGAGTTTTGCAAGACCTTCAATGCCCGGACCCAGCCGATGGGCGATTCGATCATTCCGGTGGTGATTACGATCTATGCCGATCGGACGTTTACGTTCATCACCAAAACGCCGCCGGCCTCCGACCTGTTGAAGAAGGCGGCGGGAGTCATCAAGGGGTCGGCGACGCCGAACAAGGATAAAGTGGGCAAAGTGACCGCCGCACAGATTCAGGACATTGCCAAACTCAAGTTGCCGGACCTCAACGCGATTGACGTGCCGGGGGCGATCAAAATCATTGAGGGGACGGCCCGCAGCATGGGTTTGCTGGTCACGCCCTCCGCTGAAAGGAAATAAGCGATGGGCAAGAAATTCGAGGCCGCAAAGAAGCAGGTACAGCCCCGCCTCCACGATCTCCGTGAGGCGCTGGATTTGGTGAAGTCGGTCAATTTCGTGAAATTCGACGCGACGGTGGACATGGCGGTGCGGCTGGGCGTCGACCCCAAGCACTCCGATCAGATGGTTCGGGGATCCGTCGTGCTGCCTCATGGCGTGGGAAAGACCGTGACCGTGCTCGTGTTTGCGAAGGGCGAAAAAGAGCGCGAGGCGCAGGAGGCGGGAGCGGATTTCGTCGGTGCGGACGATATGGCCGAGCGGATCACCAAAGGCTGGCTGGGTTTCGATCGCGTGGTCGCGACGCCTGATTTGATGGGGTTGGTCGGGCGATTGGGAAAAATCTTGGGACCCCGCGGCTTGATGCCGAATCCCAAGACCGGCACCGTGACGTTCGACGTGGCGCGCGCCATCAAGGAAATCCGGCAGGGCAAGGTGGAATATAAGGTCGAGAAGGCCGGGATTGTTCACGTATTGGTGGGCAAAGTCTCGTTCGAGGGCTCCAAGTTGCACGACAATGCGGTTGCGTTGTTGGAATCGATCATGAAGGCCAAGCCGTCGGCGGCCAAAGGAACCTATATGCGATCGATCACCGTCTCGTCAACGATGGGGCCGGGGGTGCGGATCGACGCGGCGAGTATCGGCAAGCAGTTTGCGTAGGGCTTGGGGAAATAAGTTTTAGCAGGCTGCTCAAAAAGCTCCAGATGCAAGGCCGCAGGGAGGAGGAAACCGGAGCGTACTGGTTCGTACGTGAGGATTTCCGACGACCGAGAACGCAGCAGATGGACTTTTTCAGCAGCCTGTTGAAGTAGATCGTGCGTCGAAGACCGTAGGAGCCTTCGGGCATAAACGACGGGTGGCAAGCCACCTGGCGTCCTACCGAGACGAGCGAAGGGATCCAACCACGACATCGAGTCTTCGGGCTCAGCCGGGAGACTTGGCGTCGTGGTTTGACCGTTCGTCGGAACGGGGGCGCCGGGGCGCTCGCCGCGCCGATGAAAGGGGGGAGGAACTGTGAAGGGCAAGACTGAGAAAGCGGCGCTGATCGACGACATTCACGGCCGATTCGCGAGGGCCCAGGTCGCGGTGTTGGCGGAATACCGGGGACTGGGTGTCGAGGATTTACGCGTCTTACGGACGAAGTTGCGGACGGCGGGCGGCGAATTTAAGGTCGTCAAGAACACCCTGGCCAAGAAGGCCGCCGAAGGGACCGGTCTCATGGAGATGCGCGAGCATTTCGATGGGCCGATCGGGGTGGCGCTGGGCTATAAGGATCCTGCCACGCTCGCGAAAGCGCTCAAAGACTACGTCGGGCAGCAGGACAAGCTCAAATTGCGCATCGGCGTGCTGGATGGGCGTCTGCTGGACCTGGCGGGGCTCAGCCGGGTGGCCGCGCTGCCGTCGCGTCAGGTGTTGTTGGCGCGATTGGTCGGGCAGATGCAGGCCCCGGTTTCCGGATTGGTCGGCGGGCTGCAGGGCATCATTAGGAAATACGTGGCGACCTTGGATGCCGTGCTCAAGCAGCGGACGGCCGCGGGCGCCGGCGAATAACGACGAATCATGGATGACGGGTGGGGTTCATCCGTCTCACACCTCGAGGATAGGGAGAATGGGCATGGCGACCATGACGAATGAAGACATTATCAAAGCGGTGGAAGTGATGCCGGTCCTGCAGTTATCGGAACTGGTGAAGGCGCTGGAAGATCGGTTCGGCGTGACGGCGGCGGCTCCGATGGCGATGATGGCGGCTCCGGGCGCGGCGGCGGGCGCGGCGGTTGTCGAGGAGAAGACGGCGTTCGACGTCATCTTGACCACGGTGCCGGCCGACAAAAAGATTCAGGTCATCAAGGTCGTGCGCGAGCTCACCAGCCTCGGCTTGAAGGAAGCCAAGGACTTGGTGGAGGCGGTGCCGAAACCGGTGAAGACCGGCGTGGCGAAGGAAGAATGCGAGACGATGAAGAAGAAGCTGGAGGAAGTCGGCGCCAAGGTCGAAGTGAAATAAGGGCGGTTCACTGAACGTATCCAAGCGGTCGGGGTGAGAGTCGCCCGCGCGATGAGGCTTGGCCCGCGCGCGGGCGACGGCGTTCCGACAAGAGGGGGATTGCATGGCGGTATTAAGCACTGATGGCGTGAGGGAGCGGAAAGATTTCTCCAAGATCGCGACCCAGGTGGAGATTCCCAACCTGATCGACATTCAACGGCGTTCGTACGACCGTTTTTTACAGCGGGACGCGCGGCCCGAAGCGCGGGAAGACATCGGATTGCAAGCGGCGTTCACGTCGGTGTTCCCGATCGTCGACTATAACGAGACGGCGATGATCGAGTTCTTGGACTACGCCGTGGGCGTGCCCAAGTACGACGTCCGGGAATGCCTGGAGCGCGGCATGACGTTCGCCGCGCCGCTCAAGATCCGGGCGCGGTTGATCGTGTGGGAGAAGGACGAAAAAGCCGGGACCAAGAAAGTGCGCGACGTGCGCGAACAGGAAGTGTACGTCGGCGAGCTGCCGCTCATGACCGAGAACGGCACGTTCATCATCAACGGCACCGAGCGCGTGGTGGTGAGCCAGCTCCAGCGCTCCCCGGGCGTGATTTTCACGCACGACAAGGGGAAGACGCACGCGAGCGGGAAGGTGCTCTATTCGGCCCGGGTGATCCCTTATCGCGGTTCCTGGCTGGATTTCGAGTTCGACGCGAAGGATATTCTGTACGTCCGCATCGACCGTCGCCGGAAGATTCCCGCCACGGCGCTGCTGAAGGCCTTCGGCTACTCGGTGGAGGATCTCTTCAAGACGTACTATCCGATCGAGGAAATTGCCGTCTCGGACGGTCAATTCGCCCGCCGCCTCGATCCGGAAATCCATCATGGCGTGAAGGCCACCGTCGATCTGTCGGACAAGAAGTCCAAAGAGCTGATCGTGAAGGAAGGGGCCAAGCTCACCAAGACCACGCTCAAAAAACTCAAGAGCGTGGGCATTAAAGACCTGCCCATCGCCAAAGCGGAGCTTGTGGGGCGCGCGGTGTTCAACGACATCGTGGATCCCACCACCGGCGAGGTGCTGGTGGAGCGCAACCAGGAATTGAGCGAGTCCGTCTTGGAGAAAATCGGCGCGTCGGAAATTCGCGAATTTCAACTGCTGTACATCGACAATATCCAGGTCCTGCCGGTGATCCGTGACACGCTGGCGATGGAGAAGGTCGCGTCTCCGGACGAGGCGATGGTGGAGATCTATCGTCGCTTGCGGCCGGGCGAGACGCCCACCGTGGAAACCGCGCGGGTCTTGTTCGATAATCTCTTTTTCAATACCAAGCGATACGACCTGTCGCCGGTCGGACGCTTAAAGCTCAACAAGAAGCTCGGCGTCGCCGTGCCGTTGGATAAGCGCACCCTGACGGCGCCGGATATCGTCGAGACCGTGCGCTATCTCATCGGATTGAAGACCGGCAAGGGCGAAATCGACGACATCGATCATCTCGGCAATCGGCGCGTCCGGTCGGTCGGAGAGTTGTTGGAGAACCAACTCCGGATCGGTTTGGTGCGGATGGAGCGCACCATTAAAGAGCGCATGAATCTGCTCGACATCGAGACCGTGCTGCCGCACGATCTGATCAACGCGAAGCCGGTCATTGCGGTGATCAAGGAATTCTTCGGCTCGAGCCAGCTCTCGCAATTCATGGACCAAACCAATCCGTTGGCCGAGATCACGCACAAGCGCCGCCTGTCCGCGTTGGGACCGGGGGGATTGACGCGCGAGCGCGCGGGATTCGAGGTGCGCGACGTGCATCCGTCGCATTATGGTCGTATTTGCCCGATCGAAACGCCGGAAGGTCCGAACATCGGGCTCATCACGTCGTTGGCCACCTACGCGCAGGTCAACGAGTTCGGGTTCATCGAATCGCCCTACCGCAAGGTCGAAAACAGCCGGGTGACCGACGAGGTGGAGTTCATCTCCGCCATCGACGGAGACAAGTACGTGGTGGCGCAGGCCAATACCAAGCTGGATGGCCGCGGGCGCATCACGGCGGACATTGTCTCGGCCCGGGCGTCGGGCGAGTTTCTCATGATGCCGCCCGAAAAAATCCAGTACATGGATGTCTCGCCGAAGCAGATCGTCAGCGTGGCCACGGCGCTCGTGCCGTTTCTGGAGAACGACGACGCCAACCGCGCGTTGATGGGATCGAACATGCAGCGGCAGGCGGTGCCGTTGATCGAAACCGAGGCACCCTTCGTGGGGACCGGCATGGAAGCGGTCGTGGCGCGCGATTCAGGGTACGTCATTTTGGCGCAGCGGGCCGGGGTGGTGGAGAGTGTGGACGCCACCCGCATCGTCGTGCGGACCGACGCGGGCAAGAAGCCGTCCGGAGACGAGGAGCTCGACGCGGGGGCGGACGTGTACCGGCTGATCAAATGCCAGCGCTCCAATCAGAATACCTGCATCAACCAGAAGCCGGTGGTCCGGCTGGGCCAGCGCGTCAAAAAGGGCCAGGTTCTGGCCGATGGTCCGAGCATCGATCGCGGCGAATTGGCCCTGGGCCGCAACATCCTGGTGGGGTTCATGCCGTGGGGGGGCTACAACTTCGAAGACGCCATCTTGGTCAGTGAGACGCTGGTGCGCGAGGACCGATTTACCTCGATTCATATCGAGGAGTTCGAGCTCGAATCGCGGGACACCAAGCTCGGCAAAGAGGACATCACCCGCGACATCCCGAACGTGAGCGAAGAGGCCCTGCGCAATCTCGACGAGAGCGGCATCATCCGCATCGGCGCGGAAGTGCGGCCCGGCGACATTCTGGTGGGCAAGGTGACGCCCAAGGGGGAGACCCAGCTCACGCCGGAGGAGAAACTGCTGCGCGCGATCTTCGGGGAGAAGGCGGGCGACGTGAAGGACGCGTCGCTCTACGTGCCGCCCGGGATCGAGGGCGTGATCGTCGACGTGAAGATCTTTTCGCGCAAGGGTGTCGATAAGGACGAGCGGGCCAAGACCATCGAGAACGAGGACATTCACCGCCTGCAGCGCGTCCACCAGGATGAGATCCGCATCCTGGAGGAGGAGACGATCAAGAAGGTCCGCCGGTATCTGGTCGGGAAATCGGTGGCGAAGGACCTGGTCGACCGTGAAACCGGCGACGTGATCCTCAAGAAGAAGAAAACGATCACCAAGGAGGTTCTCGACACCGTCTCCGACGACGATTTGCGCAATGTGGTGTTGAGCGAGACCGCGGAGCAGGATCGCGTCGAAGAGCTGCAAAAGACGGCGAAAGAGCAGATCGACGTGCTGCAAAACACGTACGACGAGAAGGTCGGGCGCTTGAAGAAGGGCGACGAGTTGCCGCCCGGCGTCATCAAGCTGGTCAAGGTCTACGTGGCGATGAAGCGCAAGCTGCAGGTGGGCGACAAGATGGCGGGGCGTCACGGCAATAAGGGCGTCGTGGCCCGCGTGCTGCCGATCGAAGATATGCCGTATTTGCCGGACGGATCACCCATCGAGATCGTGCTGAACCCGCTGGGGGTGCCGTCCCGGATGAACGTGGGGCAGATCCTCGAGATTCACCTGGGGTGGGCGACGAAAGCCCTGGGCCTGTACGTGAGCGGCCCGGTCTTCGACGGCGCGACGGAGAAAGAGATCAAAGACCTGCTGGCCGAAGCCGGGTTGCCGACTTCGGGACAGATCACGCTCTACGACGGCCGGACCGGCGAGGCCTTCAAACGCCAGGTGACGGTCGGCCAGATGTATATGATGAAGCTCCACCACTTGGTGGACGACAAGATCCACGCGCGGTCCATCGGGCCGTATTCGCTCGTGACCCAACAGCCGTTGGGCGGCAAGGCGCAGTTCGGCGGACAGCGGCTCGGGGAAATGGAAGTGTGGGCGCTCCAAGCGTATGGTGCGGCCTCGACGCTGCAGGAATTTCTCACCGTCAAATCGGACGACGTGCCCGGGCGCTCGCGGATTTACGAGGCCATTGTCAAGGGCGAGAATTTCCTCGAGCCGGGCCTGCCGGAATCGTTCAACGTGCTGATCAAGGAATTGCAGAGTCTGGGCTTGGATGTGGAGCTGATCAAGAACCAAAAAGATTGAGTGCGGGGGCGACGGCCGCGTCGCCCTTCCACCCATAGGGGGGATAGCCGTGGAAGGCATGTATAACTTTTTCGAGAAGCCCAAAGACGCGATTTCGTTCGACGCGATTCGTATTCGCATCGCCTCGCCCGAGAAGATTCGCTCGTGGTCCTACGGCGAGGTCAAAAAACCCGAGACCATCAACTATCGGTCCTTCAAGCCGGAGCGCGACGGGCTGTTCTGCGCGAAGATTTTCGGGCCGATCAAAGATTGGGAATGCAACTGCGGCAAGTACAAGCGCATGAAGCACCGCGGGATCGTCTGCGACAAGTGCGGGGTGGAAGTCATTCAATCCAAGGTGCGCCGCGAGCGCATGGGCCACATCGACCTGGCCTCGCCGGTTGCGCATATCTGGTTTCTCAAGGGCGTGCCGAGCCGCATCGGCACCTTGCTCGACATGACGCTCAAGCACCTCGAACGCATCCTGTATTTCGAGAGCTACGTGGTGGTCGAACCCGGCGACGCGCCGGTCAAGGAGAAAGAGGTTCTCACCGAAGAGCGGTATCGGCAACTGGTCGAAGAGTTCGGCGAGAAATTCCGGGCCGAGATGGGCGCGGAGTCGATTCGCGAGCTGCTGACGAGGATCGACCTCGACGGCCAGTATGCCGAACTCCAGACCAAGATCGCGCACGCCAGCTCCGCGGCGGTCAAGAAGAAACTGACCAAGCGCCTCAAGGTGATCGAGGCGTTCCGCAAGTCCGGCAACAAGCCGGAGTGGATGATCATGGACGTGATCCCGGTGCTGCCGCCGGAACTGCGGCCGCTCGTGCCGTTGGACGGCGGCCGGTTCGCGACGTCGGATTTAAACGACCTCTATCGCCGGGTGATCAATCGCAACAACCGGTTGAAGCGGCTCTTGGAGCTCAAAGCGCCCGCGGTCATCATTCGGAATGAGAAGCGCATGCTGCAGGAGGCGGTCGACGCCTTGTTCGACAACGGTCGGCGCGGCCGCGCGATTCGCGGGCCGAACAAGCGACCGCTCAAGTCGTTGTCCGATATGTTGAAGGGCAAGCAGGGGCGGTTCCGTCAGAACCTGCTCGGCAAACGCGTGGATTATTCGGGGCGTTCGGTGATCGTGGTCGGACCCGAACTGCGCCTGCATCAATGCGGATTGCCGAAGAAGATGGCCCTCGAGCTGTTCAAACCGTTCATCTTCCAGAAGCTCGAACAGCGCGGATACGTCACCACGATCAAGAGCGCGAAGAAGATGGTCGAGCGCGAGCGCCCGGAAGTCTGGGACGTCTTGGACGAGGTCATCAAAGAACATCCGATTCTGCTCAACCGCGCGCCCACCTTGCACCGGTTGGGCATCCAGGCGTTCGATCCGATCCTGATTGAGGGCAAGGCGATTCAGCTCCACCCCCTGGTCTGCGCGGCGTTCAATGCCGACTTCGACGGGGACCAGATGGCGGTCCACGTACCGCTCTCGGTGGAGGCCCAGATCGAAGCGCGGGTGCTGATGATGTCGATCAACAACATTCTCTCGCCGGCGAGCGGCAAGCCGATCATGACCCCGTCGCAGGACATGGTGCTCGGCTGCTATTGGCTGACCAAGGAACGCGTCGGCTCCCGGGGCGAAGGCAAGATCTTCTACGGTCCCGAAGAAGTGCGCATGGCCTACGACGCCGATCAGGTGGAGGAGCACGCGCGGATCAAGGTCAGAATGGACGGCGTGCTGGTGGACACCACCGTCGGCCGGGTTCTGCTGGGAGAAATCCTTCCCGCGGCGCTGCCATTTTCCTCGGTGAACCGCGAGATGACCAAGAAGGAACTGACGCGGTTGATCGATATCAGCTACCGCGCGGCGGGTCAGCGCGAAACCGTGATTTTGCTCGATCGGATCAAGAGCACCGGATACTACTTCGCCACCCGGGCGGGTATTTCGATCTGTATCGACGACATGCACATCCCGACCCAGAAGGAGAGCTTCATCGGCCGGGCCAAGAAAGAGGTCAACGAGATCGAGAAGCAGTACGCCGAAGGGTTGATCACCAACGGCGAGCGCTACAACAAGGTCGTCGATATCTGGGCCCACGTCACCGAGCAGGTGGCGAGCGAGATGATGAAGGAGCTGGCGTTCGAGGAAGAGAGCATCAAATCCGGCAAATCGCAGGTTCGCCGCGATTTCAACTCCATCTTCATGATGGCGGACTCCGGGGCGCGCGGCAGCACCCAGCAGATCCGCCAGCTCGGCGGGATGCGCGGTCTGATGGCCAAGCCTTCCGGGGAAATCATCGAAACGCCGATCACGGCGAATTTCCGCGAGGGCCTCACCGTGCTCCAGTACTTCATTTCCACCCACGGGGCGCGCAAGGGATTGGCCGATACCGCGCTGAAGACCGCGAACTCGGGATATCTGACCCGCCGCTTGGTCGATATTGCGCAGGATGTGATCGTCAGCGAGGCGGAATGTCAATCGACCGACGGGATTTACGTGACCGCGCTGGTCGAGGGCGGCGAGATCATCGAGCCCTTGGATGAACGCATCCTGGGCCGCGTGGCGGCGGAGGAGATCGTGGATCCGCTGACCAACGAGGTCATCGTCGGATTGGGCGAAGAGATTGATGAGGTGCGGGTCAAGGGCGTGGTCGACGCCGGGGTCGATAAGGTGAAAATCCGGTCGGTGCTCACCTGCCAATCTCGCCGGGGCGTGTGCGCCAAGTGCTACGGGCGCGATTTGGCCCGCGGTCGCATGGTGGAACGCGGCGAGGCGGTCGGCGTGATCGCTGCGCAATCGATCGGCGAGCCGGGAACCCAGTTGACGATGCGGACCTTCCACATCGGCGGGACGGCCAGCAAGGTCATCGAGCAGACCGTCTTGGAGGCCAAGAACGCCGGGGTGCTGAAGTACTTAAACCTCAACACCGTCCGGGACAAGCAAGGCGACATGGTCGTCATGAACCGCAACGGCAAGATCGCGATCTACGACGACACCGGCCGTGAGAAGGAAAAGTATTCGGTCGTGTACGGCGCCAAGATCAAGATCAAGGACGGCGGACGGGTCGATTCCAATCAGAAGCTGGTGGAATGGGATCCCTACTCCTTTCCGGTCTTGACCGAAGTCGGCGGCAAGGTGGCGTTCGGAGACATCATCGAAGGCGTCACGGTCCGCGAGGAGGTCGACGAAGTCACCGGCTTGTCGCGGCGGGTGGTGATCGATTCGCCCAATACCGCGCTCCGGCCGCGGATCTCCATCAAAGACGAATCGGGCAAGACCTCCAAGATCACGGGGCCGAACGCGGTCGCGCGGTATCCCTTGTCCGCCGGCGCGCACATCCTGGTCGAGAAGAATCAGCTCGTCCATCCCGGCGACGTGTTGGGAAAAATTCCGCGGGAAACCACCAAGACCAAGGACATCACCGGTGGTCTGCCGCGTGTCGCGGAACTGTTCGAGGCCAGAAAACCCAAAGAGCAGGCGGTCATCAGCGAAATCGACGGGGTCGTGGAATATGCGGGCTACGTCAAGGGGCTGCGCAAGGTGCTGGTGAAAAATGAAATGGGCGACGTGCGCGAATACCTCATCCCCAAGGGCAAGCACGTCAACGTGCACGAGGGCGATTGGGTGCACGCGGGCGAACCCCTGATGGACGGGTCGGCGAATCCGCATGACATCTTGGACGTCCTGGGCCCCAAGGAATTGCAAAAGTACCTGGTCGACGAGGTGCAGGAGGTGTATCGCCTGCAGGGCGTGTCGATCAACGACAAGCACATCGAGGTCATCGTCCGCCAGATGTTGCGGCGGGTCAAGGTCGAGGACCCGGGCGATACGGGATTTCTGATCGGCAGCCAGGTGGACAAGATGGCGTTTGCCGAAGAGAACGAGCGTGTCCTGGCGGCCGGCGGCGCCCCGGCGGTCGGGAAACCGATTTTGCTGGGCATCACCAAGGCCTCGCTGTCGACCGACAGCTTCATCTCGGCGGCCTCGTTCCAGGAGACCACGCGGGTGCTGACCGAGGCGGCGATCACCGGCCGGGTCGACGATCTGCTGGGGCTCAAGGAGAACGTCATCGTGGGGCGGTTGATTCCCGCCGGCAGCGGGCTCAGCGAATATCGGGATACGTTCGTGGAGACGCCTCCGGGCTTTGTGAATGCGGAAGACGGTGACGAGGTGGTCGACGAGCTGGAGACGTCGGAATTGGAACGGGCGTCGTGAACGAGCGCGGCCGGATCGGTCGTCTCCGGTTCGCGCTTGGAAATTGCTTGACACTGGATGGGGGATTCACTATAATCCCAAAGTTTTTCGCCGAGTATCGGCGCTCACAAGCTGTTGGAGCCGAATTGGGGGCTCCGCAGGGTGAGGCCGCAAGATGACCGGAGTGCATACGTGCCGACGATCAATCAATTAGTCCGACAAGGGCGGTTTCAGGCCAAAGCCAAGACGAAGTCTCCCGCCTTAAAAGGCGCGCCGCAGCGACGCGGGGTCTGTGTCCGTGTCTACACCACCACTCCCAAGAAGCCCAACTCCGCGTTGCGGAAGGTGGCGAGGGTGCGGTTGACGAATGGGATGGAGATCACCTCCTACATTCCCGGCGTGGGACATAATCTGCAGGAACACTCCATCGTCTTGGTCCGAGGGGGCCGCGTGAAAGATCTCCCCGGCGTGCGGTACCACATCGTCAGGGGGACGCTCGATACGCAGGGCGTCCAGAATCGCAAGCAGGGTCGATCCAAATACGGCTCGAAGACGCCGAAATGACCGGTCAGGCTCCCATGAAGGAACGAATCAATGCCCCGTCGTAGAATTCCCGTCCGTCGAGAAAGCGCCCCCGATCCCCGCTATAGCGATCGGTTGGTGGGCAAGTTCATCAATACGTTGATGACCAAGGGTCGCAAGAGCGTCGCGGAGGGATTGTGCTATCGCGCGTTCGAGGTGATGAAAACCAAGACCAATACCGACCCGCTCAAGCTGTTCAAGACGGCGGTCGACAATATCAAGCCCGTGTTGGAGGTCAAGTCGCGCCGGGTCGGCGGCGCGTCGTACCAGGTTCCGGTGGAGGTCCGTCCGGAACGGAGGGTCTCCCTGGCGCTGAGATGGCTGGTGGTGTACGCCAAACAGCGGAGCGGGCATTCGATGGAAGAGAAGATCGCCTCGGAACTGATGGACGCGTCGAACAACACCGGCGGCGCCGTCAAGAAACGTGAAGATACGCACAAGATGGCGGAGGCGAATAAAGCGTTTGCGCATTATCGCTGGTAGGGCATCCTTCAGCGCCCGGTAGGTCGCGGCGCGATCGTTCCTCACCGCATAACGGCAAGCAGGAGGTAGGGGTCATGTCGGTCGAACCCCTGCGGTTTCGTTTTCGTGAAGGGTTTTTGCGGTGGTCATGCAGTATGAAGGGGGTCGGTAGGTGGCGCGTCAATTTCCTTTAGATAAAACCCGCAACATCGGCATCATGGCGCACATCGATGCGGGCAAGACCACGACCACCGAGCGGATCCTCTTTTACACCGGCGTGACCCATCGCATCGGCGAAGTGGATGAAGGATCGGCGACGATGGACTGGATGGAGCAGGAAAAGGAGCGCGGGATCACCATCACCGCCGCCGCCACGACCTGTTTCTGGAAGGACCATCGCATCAATATCATCGATACGCCGGGCCACGTGGACTTTACCATCGAGGTGGAGCGCTCGTTGCGGGTTTTGGACGGCGCGGTGGCGGTCTTCGATTCGGTGCAGGGCGTGGAGCCGCAGTCGGAGACGGTCTGGCGGCAGGCGGACAAATATCGCGTCCCGCGCATCGCCTTCATGAATAAGATGGATCGCACCGGCGCCGATTTCTTCGAAAGCGTGCAGTCGCTGGTCGATCGCCTCGGCGTCCGCCCGGTCTGTCTGCAGCTTCCCATCGGCAAAGAGGGCGGGTTTCGCGGTCCCGTCGATCTGCTCACGATGAAGGGTATCTTCTTCGACGATGAGACCTTGGGCGCGAAGTTCGTCGTGGGGGACATTCCCGCCGACATGGCCGATCAGGCGGCGGAATACCGCGACAAAATGATCGAGGCGCTCGCCGATTGCGACGATGTGGTGATGGAGCATTATCTCAAGGGCGAGACGCCCACGATTGAAGAACTCAAGACCGCGATTCGTCGCGGCGTGATGGATATGAAAGTCGTGCCCATCCTGTGCGGGGCGTCGTTTAAAAATAAAGGCGTGCAATTGCTGCTCGACGCGGTCGTGGATTTTCTTCCGTCCCCGTTGGATGTGCCGCCCATGATCGGGATCGACGTCAAGACTCAGCAGGAAATCACGCGGCGGCCCGATGACAATGAGAAGTTCTCCGCGTTGGCGTTTAAGATCATGACCGATCCGTTTGTCGGGCAATTGACCTTCTTTCGCGTGTACTCGGGCACCCTGCGGTCCGGGTCGTATATCTACAATGCGACCAAGGACAGCAAAGAGCGGATCGGCCGCATCCTGAAGATGCACGCCAATAAACGCGAGGAAGTGAAGGAAATGTACGCCGGAGAGATCGGCGCGGCGGTCGGTTTGAAGGGCGCAACCACCGGCGACACGCTCTGTGACGAGGATTTTCCGATTTTGCTCGAGGTGATGAAATTCCCCGAGCCCGTCATCCAGATGGCGATCGAACCCAAGACCAAGCCCGACCAGGAAAAGATGGGCCTGGCGCTCCAGAAACTGGGCCAGGAAGATCCGTCCTTGCGCATCACCACCGACGAGGAAACGGCTCAGACCCTCATCGCCGGTATGGGCGAGCTCCATCTCGAAATCATCGTCGACCGCTTAAAGCGGGAATTTAAAGTCGAGACCAACGTCGGCAAGCCGCAGGTCGCCTATCGGGAGACCATCCGCATTCCGGCCTCCGGCGAAGGCAAGTACATCCGCCAAACCGGCGGTCGCGGTCAATACGGTCACGTGTATCTGGACATCGAGCCGCAAGAGCCCGGCAAGGGATTTGAGTTCGTGAACAAGGTTGTCGGCGGATCGGTCCCGAGGGAGTACGTGCCGGCGGTGGAAAAGGGCGTGCGCGAAGCCATGGAGAGCGGCGTGGTGGCGGGCTACCCGATGGTCGACATCAAGGTCATGATCGTGGACGGGTCGTATCACGACGTGGACTCGTCCGAAATGGCGTTTAAGATCGCCGGTTCCATGGGATTTAAAGAGGCGGCGCGGAAGGCCAACCCGGTTCTTCTTGAACCGATCATGACGTTGGAAGTCATCGTGCCCGAGGACTATATGGGCGACGTCATCGGCGACTTGAATTCGCGACGCGGCAAGATTCAAGGAATGAAAGGCCGCGGCACGGCGCAGGTGATCGCGGCGGTGGTGCCGTTGTCCGAGATGTTCGGATACGCCACCGACCTCCGTTCGAAGACACAAGGACGTGCGACGTTCACGATGCAGTTCGCGCATTACGATATGGTGCCGAAGCTGATCGCCGATCAGATCGTGGCGAAAGTCAAGGGGGAATGAGGGCACGGAAAAGCGACGGCGTTGTGAGTTGTCGGTTGTTGGTTGCTGGTGATTGCGGACAACGAACAACGGACAACGGATAACGACGTTAGGAGAATCGAAGATGGCGAAAGCGAAATTTGAGCGGACCAAGCCGCACTTAAACATCGGGACGATCGGGCACGTCGACCACGGGAAGACGACGTTGACGGCGGCGATCACCAAAGTCTTATCCGAGAAAAAGTTGGCGGAGTTCTTGGCGTACGACCAGATCGACAAAGCGCCGGAAGAAAAAGAGCGGGGCATCACCATCGCCATCGCGCACGTCGAATACCAGACCGAGCAGCGGCACTACGCCCACGTGGACTGCCCGGGGCATGCCGACTACGTCAAGAACATGATCACCGGCGCGGCGCAAATGGACGGCGCCATCTTGGTCGTGAGCGCGGCGGACGGCCCCATGCCGCAAACCCGGGAACACATCCTGTTGGCGCGGCAGGTGGGCGTGCCCTACATCGTCGTCTTCCTCAACAAAGCCGACATGGTCGACGACAAAGAACTGCTGGAACTGGTCGAGCTGGAAGTGCGGGAACTGTTGACCAAGTATGAATTTCCGGGCGACACCATCCCGTTCGTGGCGGGCAGCGCGCTCAAAGGCTTAGAAGGCGACAAAGGCCCCCTGGGGGCGGAAGCCATCCTCAAACTGATGGCCAACATCGACAGCTACATCCCGAACCCCAAGCGCGACATCGAGAAACCGTTTCAGATGTCCATCGAAGACGTCTTTAGCATCTCGGGCCGGGGCACCGTGGTCACGGGCCGCATCGAGCGGGGCGTCGTCAAAGTGGGCGAAGAAATCGAGATCGTGGGCATCCGGGCGACCCAGAAGACCATCGTCACGGGCGTCGAAATGTTCCGCAAAGTCCTGGACTCGGGCCAAGCGGGCGACAACGTGGGCATCCTGTTGCGGGGCACCAAAAAAGAAGACGTGGAACGCGGCATGGTCCTGGCCAAGCCGGGGACCATCACCCCGCACACCAAATTCAAATCCGAGGCCTACATCCTGACCAAAGAAGAAGGCGGGCGGCACACGCCGTTCTTCAACGGGTACCGGCCGCAGTTCTACTTCCGGACCACGGACGTGACGGGCGTGGCGAAACTGCCGGAGGGGGTGGAGATGGTCATGCCGGGGGACAACGTGCGGATGGACGTGGAACTGATCATGCCGATCGCGATGGAAGAGGGCTTGCGGTTCGCGATTCGCGAAGGTGGCCGGACGGTCGGCGCGGGCGTCATCACCGGCGTCATCGCGTGAGCCGGGTTCCGAGAATAGAGAGAACATAACATGGTTGTCGCCAATCAAAAGATTCGGATCAAGCTCAAAGCGTACGACTACCGCGTCCTGGATCAATCGGTGGTCGAAATCATCGAGACGGCCACGCGAACCGGAGCCAAGATCTTGGGTCCGGTGCCGCTGCCGACCCGGATCAATAAATACACGGTGCTCCGTTCGCCGCACGTGGATAAGAAATCCCGTGAGCAATTCGAGATCCGGACCCATAAACGGCTCATCGATATCTTGGAGCCGTCGCCCGAGACCGTGGACGCGCTGATGAAGCTCAATCTCGCGGCCGGGGTGCACGTGGAAATCAAGCTATGATCGCCGGGATGCTCGGACGCAAGCTGGGTATGACCCAGATCTACGGCGAAAAGGGCGCGTTGATCCCGGTGACCGTGGTCGAAGCGGGGCCCTGCCACGTCGTACAGCTCAAGACCGCCAAGACCGACGGTTATCAAGCGGCGCAATTATCGTTCGGGCCGAAGAAGGCGCGCCGGGTCAATCGCCCCGATGCCGGCCACTTCAAGAAGGCCAATGTGCCCCCCGCGTATCACCTGCGCGAGTTCGCCACCGACGGCGAAGGCGTGGAGGTAGGACAGACGGTGACCGCCGATTCGTTCCAAAAGGGCGAGTGGGTGACCGTCACCGGGACATCGAAGGGAAAGGGATTTGCGGGCGTCATGAAGCGCCATCATTTTTCCGGTGGTCCCGCCACGCACGGTTCGATGTTCCATCGCACGCCGGGTTCGATCGGCAGCAGCAGCTTCCCGTCCCGTGTCTTGAAGAACAAGCGTCTGCCCGGTCATATGGGAGCCGAGCAGGTGACGGTACAGGGGCTTCGGGTCGTGGAGGTGCGCCAGGATGAGAATTTGATCTTCTTGCAGGGCGCGATCCCGGGACCCACCGGCGCAATCGTCGAAATTCGTCGCGCCCGGACGGGAGGCGCCTCATGACCCCCGGCAAATCCACCGGACGCGGCAAGAGCACGACATCGGCCGAGAAAAAACGCGTAACGCCGTCCAAGGCCGCGAAGAAGCCCGTCGCGAAGGCCGCGGCCAAGCCGGCGAAAAAGGCCGCGCCGAAGAAGGCGCCCAAGACTTCGGTCAAGGCCAAGACCAAGGCTCGGGTGGCTGCCAAGGCTCCCGCAGCCGCACCGCGGGCCGCGAAAGTCGAGCCTCGCACGCTTGAGCCGATTGTGGTCGAGAAAAATAGCGCGGGGACTCCCGTGATCGACGTCATCAACATGAGGCGAGAGAAGGTGGGTCGCGCGGAGTTGAACGGCCGGTTGTTTTGCACGGTGCCCAATGAAGCGTTGATTCATGAAGCGGTGGTCATGCAGCAGGCCTCGCAACGCCAAGGCACCGCCGATACCAAGGAGCGGGGAGAGGTGAGTGGAAGCGGTCGCAAGCCCTGGAAGCAGAAGGGGACCGGCCGAGCCCGGGCGGGATCGATTCGCTCCCCGTTGTGGCGGGGCGGCGGCATCGTCTTCGGTCCCACTCCGCGAAGCTACGCCTATGCGTTTCCGCGGAAGAAGGCGCGGGCGGCGTTGGCGGGCGCCATGAGCGCGAAGGTCGCGCAAGGCGAGGTCGTCGTGCTCGACACCCTGGCGCTGGACGAGCCGAAGACCAAGCTGATGGCCGGTCTGCTGAAGACTCTCGGGCTTGAGGGGAGCGTGCTGATCGTGCATGGTGATCAGAGCGGCGTGCTGGCCCGTGCCACCGCCAATCTTCGTCAGGTGACCTTGTTGGATGTTCGGGGGCTCAATGTGTTTGACGTGCTCGCGCACCGCCACATCGTCCTGGTGCAATCGGATCTGGCTCGACTTGGGGAGATGTGCGCATGAGTGCCGCACCGAAAGCTGTGAAAACCGAACCAACCGGGAAGCCGGCCAAGGCCGTGAAACCGGCCAAAGTTGCGAAGACCGTCAAGACCGCGAAGAGCGCCAAGCCGGCGAAGCCGGCCACGTCCCCGGCCGCCGAGGTCTTCCCGCTTCGGCGAGTGGATCCGCATGATATTTTGATCGCGCCGCTGGTGACCGAGAAGAGCACGATGATGCGCGAACGACACAATCAGATCGCCTTCATCGTCTCCAATCGCGCGAACAAGACCGAGGTCAAAAAGGCGGTCGAAGAGGCGCTCAAGGTCAAGGTCGAGTCGGTCAACATCATCAACATCGCCGGCAAGAAGAAGCGGATGGGCAAGTTCGCCGGAACCCGTCCATCATGGAAGAAGGGCATCGTCACATTGAAGGCCGGCGAAAAAATCGAACTCTTCGAGGGAAGCTAAGCCATGCCGGTGAAACAATATAAGCCGACGTCCCCCGGTCGCCGGTCGATGACCACCTCCACGTTTGAGGAGTTGACCAAGCGTCGGCCCGAGAAGGCGCTGGTGGTCTCACAGACCGCCTGCGGCGGACGCAATAACCTCGGCAAGATGACCGTACGGCATCGCGGTGGTGGTCACAAGCGGGCGTATCGCCTGGTCGATTTTCGTCGCGAGAAGTGGGATATCCCCGCCAAGGTTGCTGCGATCGAATACGATCCCAACCGGTCGGCCCGGATCGCCTTGCTGCATTACGTCGACGGTGAGAAGCGCTACATCCTGGCGCCGCAGGGATTGACGGTGGGCGAGATGGTGATGTCGGGGCCCAACGCCGAGATCCGGAACGGCAACGCATTGCCGTTGTCCAAGATCACGGTCGGCACGCAGATCCATAACATCGAAATGAAGCCCGGTAAGGGCGGGCAGTTGGTGCGGAGCGCCGGCGGGGTGGCGCAGTTGATGGCCAAAGACCCCGACTATGTGCAGGTGCGTCTGGGGTCCGGCGAGGTGCGGTTCATCGGCGCCGCCTGCATGGCGACCGTCGGTCAGGTCGGCAATCTCGATCATGAGAACATCTCGATCGGGAAGGCGGGGCGGTCGCGATGGTTGGGACGCCGTCCCAAGGTCCGCGGTGTGGCTATGAATCCCGTCGATCATCCTCACGGCGGCGGCGAAGGCAAGGCCGGCCAGGGAAATCCCCATCCGGTCTCGCCGTGGGGCCAGTTGGCCAAAGGGTTCAAGACGCGCCGGCGTAAAGACACCGACCAGTTCATCGTGAAACGCAGGAAGTAAGGAGTCGCCATGCCCAGGTCAGTCAAAAAAGGTGCGTTCATCGATGCCAGCTTGATGGCGAAGATTGAGAAGATGAACCAGAACCGCGAAAAGAAAATCATCAAGACGTGGTCGCGCCGGTCCACGATCATTCCCGAAATGCTGGGGCACACGCTGGCCGTGCACAATGGCCGCAAGTTCATTCCGGTCTACGTGACCGAGAACTTGGTCGGGCACAAGCTCGGCGAGTTTTCACCGACCCGCCTGTTCAAGGGGCATGGGTCGGCGAAAACGGAAAAATCCACCGCGCTCAAATGAGACGGTCGCAACAGTCCATGAGACGGAAGTAAGGGGATTCGATGGCTGACGCCAAGGCAATACTCAAATTCGTGCGCATCTCGCCGCGGAAGGCCCGCAACGTGGTGGACCTCATCCGGGGCAAGAGGGCGGGAGAGGCCATTTCGGTGCTGCGCTTTACGGCGAGGGGCGCGGCGCGCGTGATCGAGAAAGTGCTGCGCTCGGCCATCGCCAACGCCGAGAACCGGGAGATCGGCGATGTCGACGATTTGGTCGTGAGCCGGGTGTGCGTCGATCAAGGCCCGACGCTCAAGCGGATCCAGCCCGCGCCGCAGGGACGGGCCCACGCCATCCATAAACGTATGAGTCACATCACCATCGTGGTGACCCCCGTGCCGCGCCCGGTTCGCCGGGCCGCCAAGGCGGGAGCACCGAAGGGAGTCGCGAACCGTGGGGCATAAGGTCCATCCAATCGGGTTTCGCCTGGGATACATCAAACCGTGGAATTCCCGCTGGTTCGCCGAGAAGGAATATGCCGTGTTGCTTCACGAGGACTTGCGGGTTCGCAAGATCGTGAAGGCCAAGCTGTACCATGCCGGTATTGCCCGCATCGAGATCGAACGCTCGGGCAATCAACTCCGCATCAATCTCCATACCTCGCGTCCGGGCATCATCATCGGTCGAAAGGGCGCCGAAGTCGACAAGCTCAAGGTCGAGCTCGAAGCGCTTACCAAGCGTCAGGTCGTCATCAACATCAAGGAGATCAAGAAGCCCGAGGTCGATGCGCAACTCGTGGCGGAGAACATCGCCTTGCAGTTGGAGAAGCGCATCGCGTTTCGCCGGGCGATGAAGAAGGCGGTGGTGTCCGCCCTGCGGTTGGGGGCCAAGGGTATCAAGGTCAATTGCGCGGGGCGTCTCGGCGGAGCCGAAATCGCCCGCACCGAGTGGTATCGCGAGGGTCGCGTCCCGCTCCATACCCTGCGGGCCGACATCGATTACGGCTTGGCTGAAGCCAAGACGACCTATGGTCAGATCGGCGTGAAGGTGTGGATTTACCGCGGCGAATTGTTGCCGGGAGGCGGTGTCGTGAAGGCCGAAGAGCGAGGAATGCGGTCCCATGCTTAGCCCCAAAAAAGTCAAATTTCGCAAGATGCATAAGGGCCGGATGAAGGGCAAGGCCTATCGCGGCGCGGAGCTGGCCTTCGGCGATTTCGGTCTGAAGGCGATCGAGCCCGGTTGGGTCACGGCCCGACAGATCGAGGCGGCTCGGATCGCCATGACCCGGTACGTCAAGCGCGGCGGCCGCATCTGGATCCGGATCTTTCCCGACAAGCCGATCACCAAGAAGCCCGCGGAAACCCGAATGGGGAAGGGCAAAGGCAATCCCGAGTCTTGGGTGTGCGTGGTGAAGGCCGGCCGGATTTTGTATGAGATGGAAGGGGTGACGCCCGATATCGCCAAGGCCGCGTTTCGGTTGGCGGCGTACAAGCTGGCCATCGCCACCAAATTCATCGAGCGGGGAGCGGCGGTCTAAATGGATATCAAGGATCTTCGCGGATTGACCTCCGCTGAATTGCTTCAAAAGGAACGGGATCTGAAGAAAGAGCTCTTCCATCTCCGCGTCCAGAGTGTCACCGGTCGGGTGGAAAGCCCGGCACGGATCAGAACAGCCAAGCGCGAAGTCGCGCGGATCAAGACGATTGCGCGGGAATCCGCGATCGGGAAGAAGCCATAGTCCATGAAAGGACACGCGGTGGACAACGTCGTACGGAAAGCGCCCAAGTCGATCGTGGGGCGGGTGGTCAGCAATAAGATGCAGAAGACGGTGGTGGTCGAGGTGGCGTGGACGATCATCCATCCCGAGTATAAGAAGGTCGTTCGCCGAACCACCCGGTACATGGCCCACGACGAGCACGGCTGCGCGATGGGCGACCGGGTGAAGCTGGCCGAGACCCGGCCCTTGTCCAAGCGGAAACGCTGGCAGGTCATCTCGATCGTCGAGCGGTCGCAGCCCGCTCTCCCCTCCGTCGGGGCCTCGGTGGCGCCATGATCCAGATCTATACCATGCTCGATGTCGCCGATAATTCCGGGGCGAAAAAGGTGATGTGCTTTCACGTCTTCGGGGGATCGAAAAAGCGCTACGCATCGATCGGCGACATCATCACCGTGACGGTCAAAGAGGCGATCCCGCAAGGCAGCGTCAAGAAGGGCGACGTCGTGAAGGCGGTGGTCGTACGGACGGCCAAGGAAGTTCGCCGGGACGACGGGTCCTACATCAAGTTCGACCGCAACGCGGCGGTGCTCATCAATCCCCAGGGGGAGCCGATCGGCACGCGCATTTTCGGTCCGGTGGCGCGCGAGTTGCGTTGGAAAAAATTCATGAAGATCATTTCGCTCGCACCTGAAGTGCTCTAAGCGGCGGCGAGAGGGGAACCAGCATTATGGCGGTAGCGACGACATCGACGAAATCCCGGGTCCGTAAAGGCGACACGGTGGTGATTCTCAGCGGCAAGGATCGCGGCAAGCAGGGGAAGGTTCTGCAGGTGATGCCCGCGGCCTCGAAAGTGGTCGTTGAGAAGCTCAATCTGTTCAAACGCCACACCAAGCCCGGCAAAGCGAATAAGGGCGGGATCATCGAGAAAGAGCGGGCGCTGCAGCTGGCGAAAGTCATGGTGCTCTGCCCGCACTGCAGCGCGCCGTCTCGGCTGGGTGTGGCATTGCTGGAGAACGGCAAGCGGCTTCGGCGGTGCAAGAGCTGCGGCGAGATCGTGGATAAAGGATAAGGCATGGTCAAAACGGCGACGACTGAAGTAGCTCCGCTCAAGACGCGATACCAGCAGGATGTGGTGCCGCTCCTGACGAAGGAGTTTCATTATCACAACGTGATGCAGGTGCCTCGCATCGAAAAGGTGGTCCTGAACGTCGGCATGGGCGAGGCCACCAGCAATGCCAAGCTTCTGGAAGCGGCGGTGAAGGAGGTGGGCCAGATCACCGGTCAGCGCGCCATGGTCACCAAGGCCCGAAAATCCATCGCGGGATTTAAGCTGCGCGAGGGCGTGTCGATCGGCTGCAAGGTGACGATGCGGGGGCAACGGATGTGGGAGTTTCTCGAGCGATTGTTGCACGTGGCGCTGCCGCGCATCCGAGATTTCCGCGGGGTGCTGGGCCGCTCGTTCGACGGACGGGGGAACTACACGCTCGGGCTGAAGGAACAGTTGATCTTTCCCGAGATCAAGTACGACGAGATCACCGCGGTTCACGGGATGGATATTACGATCGTCACCACCGCCAAGAACGACGCCGAGGGCAAGGCGCTGTTGAAGCATTTGGGGATGCCGTTCAGGAATTAGGCGTCGAGCGTAAGAGGCGTTGTGCGTTGTCGGTTCTTCGTTGTTCGTGACGAACAACCGGCACGAACAACCAATAACAAATGTCGAGGGTTCCGCTATGGCACGTACGGCTCTGATCAATAAGGCCAAGACACCGCAGAAGTTTCCGGTCCGCCAGTACCACCGCTGCGGGTCCTGCGGCCGGGTGCGGGGATTCATGCGCAAGTTCGCCTTGTGCCGGATTTGTTTTCGGAATTTCAGCCTGCGCGGAGATATCCCGGGTGTCATCAAGTCGAGTTGGTAGCATCGCCGGCCTGCAGGGGCAGGCGTCGCCATACGTTTGTGTAAGGAGTGAATGACCATGAGCATGACCGATCCGATCGCCGATATGTTGACCCGCATTCGCAACGCCGCCCAGCGTCGTCATGAGTCGGTGACGATGCCGACGTCGCGTGTGAAAGTCGACATCGCCAAACTCCTGACCGAAGAGGGGTTTGTCCGCAGTTATAAGTTGGTCAGCGGTACTCCGCGCACCTCGCTGAAGATCGAACTGAAATATATCGACGAAGATGATTCGGTGATCACGGGGCTCTCGCGGGTGAGCACCCCGGGACGTCGGGTGTATGTGAGGCATGACCGGGTTCCGCACGTGAAGGGCGGATACGGCCTGGCCATTCTCTCGACCAATCGCGGCCTGTTGACCGACAAGCACGCCCGGCAGGCGCGGGTTGGCGGCGAAGTCCTTTGCTACGTGTGGTGAAGTAGCTCACAGCTCATAGCGTAGAGGAAAGTCAAAAGGAACCTATGTCACGAATCGGTCAGAAGGAAATTGAGGTGCCTAAGGGCGTCGAGGTGAAAGTCGGCTCCGGGGTGGTCCGAGTCAAGGGGCCGAAGGGCGAACTCTCGAAGGCGATTCATCCCAACGTCTCGGTCAGCGTGGACAATGGCCACGTCAAGGTGATGCGGTCGTCGGATGAGAAATTCCATAAATCGCTGCACGGCATGCTGCGAAACGAAATCCAGAATATGGTGGTCGGCGTGTCGCAGGGATACGAGCGGGTCTTGGAAATCACCGGGGTGGGCTATCGCGCGCAATTGCAGGGCAAGAAGTTGTCCCTCAGCCTGGGGTATACCAATCCGATCGAGTTTCCCCTCCCGCCCGGGGTGGATGCCGCGGTTGAGAAACAGACGACGATCACGTTGCGCGGGGTGGATAAATATCTGGTCGGCCAGACCGCGGCGAAGATCCGGTCGATGCGGAAGCCCGAACCCTATAAGGGGAAGGGCGTGAAATACGCTGGGGAGCATATTATCCGGAAGGAAGGCAAGACCGGCAAATGAAGGCGCCTGTCCATGAAGGGCCATCTACGGCGTTGTCGCTGCGCTCCGGTGCTCACGTACGAACGAGTACGTTCCGCTCCGGTGCTCGCTCCGCCTTGTATCTGACCCTTCCTGAACAGGCTCCCCAACAGACAGGTCTCCGCGACGCGTGCGGTCGCGTTCGCGCTTGACCCGTGATCGGTCCGGCTGTGGTACAAAAAGAAGAGAGACGTTGGAGTTCGCCATGCCCCGCACGATTGTGCCGACTGATCAGGAGACGTTGATGCTGGCGTTCGGGGACCGGGCGGTTCGGCTGACCAACCTCCGGAAGATGTTTTGGAACGAGGCGGGCCTCACCAAGCGTGATTTGATCCAGTATTATGCCGACGTGTCGCCCTATCTCCTCCCGCATCTGGCCGATCGCGGGGTGACGATGAAACGGTTTCCCAACGGCGCGGCGGGGGCTTTCTTTTATATGAAACACGCCCCGGTCTCGCGGCCGCCCTGGGTGAAGGTCTGTCCCATTCCGCATAAAGAGGTCATCGACTTTGTGATGGTCTCCGATCTGCCGTCGCTGTTGTGGGTCATCAATCTGGGATGCATCGACCTCCACCCGTGGTACGGCCGCTGCGACGATCCGGATCGTCCCGACGTTCTGCACTTCGATCTGGATCCCGGTCCCGGCGCCGAGTTTGCGCACGTCTGCGAGGCGGCTCTGCGCGTGCGCGAGATGTTGGACGCGCTGACGATGCCTTCATTCGTCAAAACCTCCGGATCGAAGGGCCTGCACGTGTATGTGCCGATCGCGCGCGATCCGGTCCAGAAGGAGGTGTGGACCGTCGCCAAGGCGCTGGCGCAGGATCTGGCGTCGCGCCATCCGCGTCTGGTGACCGCCGAGTACCGCATCGCCAAGCGCCCGCGCGGCCGGGTCTTGGTGGACTACAACCAGAATGCCTGGGGCCGGTCGCTGGCCTCGGTGTATTCGGTGCGGCCGACACCCCGCGCCTCGGTCTCCACTCCGGTGACCTGGGAGGAACTCGAGCGGGGGATCACGATCGATATGTTTCGGATCGACAATGTCCCCCAGCGCCTGCACGAGCGCGGCGATCTCTGGAAGGGAGTCCTGGGCAACGAACGGTTCGATTTGCGGCCCTTCATCTCCACCCTCGCGCGCCTGACTACGCCCCGTGGCGCGCGCTCGGCGGCCTAATCCGGAGAATCCGATGCGAGCCTCCCGCGTGGTCTCGGCCACCACCCTGGCGCGGGGCGTGTTCCCGCCCCTTCCCGTGCCGCTTCCCATTCCCTACCCCGTGATGGAATCCACGGCGTCCGATCACTTACCCCCCGGAGATCAGTGGCAATTCGAGCCTAAATGGGACGGCTTTCGCTGCCTGATCTTCCGCTGGCAGGACCATGTCGTGCTCCAATCGAAAGCCGGGCAGCCGCTCACGCGGTACTTTCCGGAATTGGTGACCGCCGTCCGCAATCTGCGGGCTCCGGCCTTCGTGCTGGACGGCGAAATCGTCGTCGCGATCGACGGACGCCTCTCGTTCGACCATCTGCTTCAGCGCATCCACCCCGCCGAATCGCGGATCCGGCGATTGGCGGGCGAGACGCCGGCCGGGTTCATGGCCTTCGATCTCTTGTATGAGGCCGATCGCGGCGGGCGATTGTTGGTGGAGGAGCCGTTGCGCCATCGCCGCGCGCGCCTGACGCGCCTGATCTCGAAAGCGCCCCCGGGCTCCCCCATTCGGCTCAGCCCCGCCACCGAAGATCGCCACGTCGCGGAGCAGTGGCTGGCGGAAGGGGCGGGTATGGGATTGGACGGCATCATGGCCAAAACGTGGAACGCGCCCTACCGCAGCGGCGAGCGCGACGCGATGATCAAGATCAAGCGCGTGAAGACCGCCGACTGCGTGGTGGGTGGATTTCGGTATACGCGGGCCGGGGTCATCGGGTCGCTGCTGCTGGGTCTGTATGACGACGAGGGCTACCTCCACCACGTGGGACATACCTCGGCGTTTACCGAACGCGAGCGCCGGCAACTGCCGGACATGGTGGAACCGCTGAAGGGCGGAGCGGGGTTTACCGGCCGCGCCCCCGGCGGCCCCAGCCGGTGGTCCACCTCCCGATCATCCGAATGGGAACCCCTCGCCCACCGCCTGATCTGTGAAGTCAGCTACAACCACTTCGCCCAAGACCGTTTCCGCCACGGAGCCATGTTCCTGCGCTGGCGGCCGGAGAAAGATCCGAAGGATTGCACGCTGGATCAGGTCCGCTCCGAACCTCGATCGCGGGAACCCCGTGTCGCGTGACAACGTCACCTGCCTCGTCAAGAGTGTCCACACAGCCGGACGTGTGGTCTATCCCGGCGGCGAGGCCTTCTCGGCGCCCAGGCCGGTGTTCGCGCGGACCAGGAGTTCGGCGTACTTGGCCTCGGCGGCGGGCTCGCGGCCCAGCCACGTGCCGAGGAGGGCGCCGAGGAAGCCGAGCGGGATGCTGACGATGCCGGGATTCTCCAGCGGGAAGAGCGGGGCGGATTGGATGAGGTGGCGCGCGGCGCCGGTGACGGTCGGCGGGTCGATCGTCATCACGCTGGGGCTGACCACAATCAGCGCGATGGACGACGCCAGGCCGGTGGCGAGGCCGGCCACCGCGCCGCGGGTGGTGAAGCGTTTCCAGAAGAGCGAGAGGACGATGACCGGCAGGTTGGCGGAGGCCGCCACCGCAAAGGCCAGCGCCACCAAAAACGCCACATTGGTATTCGGCCCGACCACCAGGGCGATCGCAATCGACAGGACGCCGACCACGCACGCTGTCACCCGCGCGACCCGCACCTCTTCGCCGGGGCTCCGCTCGGCGCCCCGGTGCAGACAATTGGTGTAGAAGTCATGGGCGAACGAGGTGGAGGCGCTGATTGTCAGACCGGCGACGACCGCAAGGATCGTCGCGAACGCGACCGCGGAGATGAACGCGAAGAAGACCTCGCCCCCCAGCGCCTGCGCCAACAGCGGCGCGCTCATATTGGTTCCGCCGTGGGCCGCGATCGCGTCACGCCCCACGATCGTCGCGGCGCCGAATCCCAGAAACGTCGTGAGAACGTAAAAACTGCCGATGATCGCCATCGCCCACACCACGCTGATGCGCGCAGTCCGCGCGTCGGGCACGGTGTAGAAACGCACCAGGATGTGCGGAAGGCCCGCGGTGCCGAAGATGAGCGCGAGACCCAACGAGATGAGATCCAGCGCGCCGTACGGCGGTTTGAAGCGCAGGCCCGGTTCCAGGAAATTCCTGGTCACCTCCGCGCCGGACGGATCGTGGTAGGTCACGCGCGTGACCGCGTCGAAAAAGGCGCTCAGGCTGAACCCGAAGTGCGCCAGGACCAGCACGCTCAATAACACCGTTCCGCTCATCAGCAGCAGCGCCTTGATGATCTGCACCCAGGTCGTGGCGAGCATGCCGCCGAACACGACGTAGACGATCATCAGCAGGCCCACCCCGATCACCGCCGCCTCATAGCCGATGCCGGAGTCCTTCAGCAGGAGCGCGACCAGGGCCCCAGCCCCCACCATCTGCGCGATCATATAGAACGTGCTCACCGTGAGAGTGGAGAGCGAGGCCATCGCGCGGACCGGCCGTGGGCTTAAGCGATAGGCCAGCACGTCGGCCATGGTGTACTTACCCACGTTGCGCAACGGTTCGGCGACGATCAGGAGGACGGTGAGATAGGCCACCAGCCAACCGACCGAGTACATGAAGCCGTCGTAGCCCTGGAACGCGATGATGCCGGCGATCCCGAGAAAAGATGCGGCGCTCATATAGTCGCCGGCCACCGCCATGCCGTTCTGCCAGGCGGTGATCCGGCGGTCGGCGGCGAAGAACGCGCCGGCTCCGCTGGATCGGCCCGCGGCCCAGTACGTCACCCCGAGCGTCACCGCCACGAACCCGACAAATATCGCCAGCGCCGCGGTCATCGCGTTCGCCGTGTGCGGATGGCGGCGACCACCGCGCGGGCCATCGCATCGAATCGGGCGGCGGCTCCCAGATACCAGGCGGCCAGGCCCCAGGCCATCACGAATTGCGAGAGCGCAAACAGATAGGCAAGATTGACGGGCCCGAGCACCCGCCGCTTCATGATCTCGGGCGCGTAGCCGACCAAAATCGGAAGCGAGAAGTAATAGAGGATGAAGAAGCACGTGGCGGGAACGATGAACGCGCGCTTGGCCGCCAGTAGGCGCTGAAATTCCGGGAGCGCCGCCGCCCGGGACCAATCGACGGCGACCGCCTCGTCATCGACGTGGGGTTCCACGAAATCGGGGTCGGCGCCGACCGAGGGCATCAGCTCGCGCGCGCTGTGTCGGCGCCTGTCCTTTCGCTTGCGTCCCAACGCGGAGGCCTCACACACACGGTCGGGCAGTGTAGCAAAAAATGACGGAGAAGAATATCGGAGGACTGAACCGCGGCGGAGGTTACCGGAGCGGCGTTCCCCAGGCGCCGCTGAAGACAAAGCGCGCGAGCGGCTCGCGAACCCGCGGTGCGAGTTCCCGCTGACGGAGCTTCTCGGGCAGGACCTCGGGATCACCGGGATAGCCCAGCGCGATCATCGCCACCGGATCATACCCATCGGGGATTGCCAGCTCGGCGCGGGCCTTCTCGACGTGAAACCCCGCCATCTGGTGGACGAAGAGCCCCATCGCCGTGGCCTGAATGATAAGATTTTCGACCGCGAGACCGACGTCGTGGAAGGCGTGCCGGTTCTCCTTCCCCGTCTCCTGAAAGCGCAACGCCGCCACCGAGAGCATCAGCACCGGCGCCTGCTTCGCCCACGCGGCGTTAGACTCGACCAGGCACCCGACCAGCCGGTCAAACTCCGCTCGCCGGTCCTTCGTGGCCACGATGAATCGCCACGGCTGCTCGTTGAAGCAGGACGCCGCCCAGCGGGCCGCCTCGAAGAGGCTGGTGAGGGTCTCCGGCGCCACCGGCCGTTCGCCGAACGCCCGGGGACTCCAGCGGCGCTGGAGCAAGTCGTGGATGGGATAGGCGGTCTCGGCGGGCTTCTCCATTTTCTGGTCATTCTCGTTCAGGGCGTTCAAGGGTTTACGCCGTTCAATTGATTGAACCATGTGAACTCTTCAACGATCTGATGCCCCATACCACGGACAGGCCCGACAGGAACAGGAGCAGCGTCATCGGTTCCGGCACTGCGGCCACATGGCCCAGCGTCACATTGTCGAGCGCCACATATTCGGCCGAGAATTTTCCGGTCCAGAAATCGAGATGGGTAAAATACTCGCCTTCATCGGCGACAAAACCGAAGAACCGCATGTCGGTCGGCGCATAGGGCAGATCATCCACTCGTCTTTGGAACCAGCCGTCCAAATTCGTCGCCACCGTCACATACGCGCCGACGCTCGGGGTGTGGAGCGGATCATCGCGGTAGGCGGTCACAAAGCTCCCCAGGTCGAAGCCCAGCATGTCGTAGCGGGCCGACGGATCGATATCGGCGAGCAACAGGTCTCCATCGGCCGCCGCGCCGCCCAGGACATTGGTCTGCGGACCTTCGGGCGTCCCGGTCCCGACGATCGTGCCGCTGGCCGGCACCCGATAGGCTACGCCGTGGGAACTCCAGGATGGCGCGCGGCCGTCGCCGGCATCCGTCACCGGCGGCGACGTATAGCCATCCGACGAAAAATCCTCAAACCCGTCATTGAAGACGATGGTCCCCTGCGCTTCAAACGACGCGCGGTCCGTGTACAGCGTGAGTGCGTCCGCGCGATGAGGCATCAGACAGCACAGGACGGTGACGGCACACACACCGGGTAGAACTCTCATCGGCGATCTCCCATGGGATACGGCTCGTTCCTCAGGGTAGAGCCCCGATGTTGCGCTATTGTTGCGCGTCAGGGAGGGGTGACGCCCAATTCCTCGATGATTTTTCCTTTCGTCTTGGCGGGCTTGGGCGCCTCCGACGACTCCGTCAGCCACGGCGCAAAGAGCGTCCAGACCTTGCGGTGCTTGCCGATCTCATCGTCGCGCTGCATCAGCGCCCGAAGGCGGGCCCGCGCCGCGGCCAGCTCGGGATTGTTGGCGTCATCGAGAACCTTCAGAAAATTCTTCACGATGCCCTGAATCTCCGGCGCTTCGTCGCGCATGGCGTTCAGGAATCCCTCCACCTCATAATTCGTGACCATGCTTCGCTCCTTGTTCTGTCGGTCGTGACCGACCGCTGTGGTGATCGATACCGCGAATCCCGGCCCTCAAGCGGGCGGCCCATGCAACGCGGCGATTCGGGAGAGATCGTCGGCGCCCAGATACGGCGGCGCGCTCGCCCGGACGAATTCCTCGATCTGCGCCGGGGATTTGATGCCGGGGATGACGGTGGAGACGAGGGGCGAGACCAGCACGTATCGCACGGCGGCCTCCGCGAGCGTCTTGACCTCCCCGCGCGCCAAAAAACGAAACGCCTCCACCCGATCGAGCAACGCGGCGAAGGCCTCCGGCGTCCACCGGCCGGCGCGATGATCCGTGGCGTGAAAATGCGCGCCGAGCCGGTACTTGCCCGAGAGCAACCCATATTCGATCGGCGTGCGGACGATGACCCCGACGCCCGCCCGCTCGATCTCGCCGCCGAGTTCCTGGAGCAGGTGCGGCCGCAGGAGGTTGTGGACGAACTGCAGCGTGGCGGCCGTTCCGCGCGCCAATACCAGCCGCGCCGAGGCCGCATCGCTCACCGACACGCCGTAGTGCCGGATCAGGCCGCGGCGCTGAAAGTCCTCGACGATCTCAAAGAGTGGTCCGTCGCGCAGTTGATCGGCGGACGGATTGTGGAGCTGGTACAGATCGACGACGTCGACCTTGAGCCGCTTCAGACTGGCCGCGACGGCCGCTTCCAAATGGCCCCGCGAGAAGTCTTTGACCAGGCCGCGCGCGACGTCGTAACCGCCCTTGGTGGCGATCACCACCCGGCCGCCCAGACCGGCGAGTGCCTCGCCCAGCAAACGCTCACTGCGGCCGTCCCCGTACATGTCGGCGGTATCGAAGAAGGTCACGCCCAGTTCGAGGGCGCGTCGAATCGCGGCCAGCGACTCGCGGTCGTACGTCGGCCCGTAATCCGTGCCGCCGATCGACCACGCACCGAAGCCGACCTCCGACACGGTAAAGCCCGTGTGGCCGAGCCGACGCGAATGCATGCCCATGGCGGCGCATGGTAGCACGCGGTTTCGGCGAGGCGCAACGCCCGCTAACAGGCTGCTGAAAAAGCCTGCGTGGGGGTTGCTCGAAGGGGGTTGGCCCCCTTCGAGGGGTCACAGGTCCCGGTTTT
>JBDSOK010000012.1:0-5327 GCA_039914845.1 Nitrospiria bacterium
GTGAAATACACTGAAGGAGGCGGTCGCGTGGATGTGGCTGCCGGTAGCCGGACCGATGCGGTCATCATCACGATTCGGGATACGGGCATCGGGATCCCGGCCGCCGAATGCGAGCGGATCTTTGAACGGTTTTATCGGGTCGATCGGGCGCGCTCGCGGGCATTGGGCGGCACCGGACTGGGGCTGTCGATCGTCAAGCACATCGTGGAAGCCCATGGGGGCTCGGTTTCAGTCGAGAGCCGTCTGGGTTCGGGGACGACATTTACCGTCATCCTACCCGCAAATCCGGAGCCTCGCGGATGAGCGCCTGGTGGGTGCCGATCATCCTGGGCGTGGTCGAAGGTCTCACCGAATTTCTTCCCGTCTCGTCTACCGGCCACCTGATCGTGGCGGGGCATCTGCTGGGTTTCACCGGCGATTTTGCCAAGACATTCGACATTGCGATCCAACTCGGTTCGATCCTGGCCGTCGCGGTGTACTTCCGACGTCGATTGTTTGATTTGGTGCGGCGGTTGCCGTCCGATCGTCAGGCCCAGGCATTCGTGACGGCGGTGGGGATTGCGTTTCTCCCCGCAGCGGTCGTCGGCGTCCTGGTGCACAAGGCGATCAAGGCCTACCTCTTCACACCCGAGACGGTCGCCGTGGCGTTGATTGCCGGGGGGATCGCGATCTTGGCCATCGAGCGCCGGAAAACGGAGCCCGTCGTCACCGAGTTGGAGGTGGTCGGACCGCGGGCCGCGCTGTGGGTCGGTTTGGCGCAATGCCTGGCGCTGTTTCCCGGCGTCTCGCGCTCAGGTGCGACGATCATGGGGGGCCTGCTCGTGGGAATGGACCGGCCGACGGCCTCCCAGTTTTCGTTCTTCGTCGCCCTGCCGACGATGTTCGCCGCGACGCTGTATGACGCCTTTCGCAACCGCGATCTGCTGTTCGATCAGAACCTGGTGTGGTTGGCGGTCGGCCTGGTCACGTCGTTTGTTACCGCGTGGATCGTCATCGCCTGGTTTCTGTCCTTCATCCAACGCCACACGTTCACGGTCTTTGCCTACTATCGCATTGTCTTCGGTCTGGTCCTCCTGATGGTCTTGTCGTAAGACAGTCCCGCCCGACAGAATTTACACAGAATTTACACGCCGGTAACGTTCCGGCAACCTCCGTTTGCTATGGTGGCCGGGTTGATGGTCCGACAGGGAGGTCCGGGATGAAGGGATGGTTCTGCAGTGTGCTGATGATCTTGGGCGTGGGGTTCTCGGCGTTCGGCGCCCGCGCGGAGGGTGAGCGCAAGACTATGGAAGATCTCCTGGTCGACAAAGGGGTTCTGACCAAGGACGAGGCGGCGGCCGTGCAGGGACGCAAGTTCGCCGCCTGGATCGATCGCGTGACGTTTTCTGGCGACTTGCGGCTGCGTCAGGAATCGTTTTGGAAGGATCCGGCCGCCGATCGCCATCGTCAGCGGTTTCGTCTGCGCCTGGGTTCCGAATTGAAGATCGGGGATTTGACGGTAGGGATCCGGTTGGCCTCCGGGACGGGAGAGCAGACGTCCACCAATCAAAGCTTCGACAATCTGTTCAGCCAAAAAGGGATCTGGATCGACCGCGCGTTCCTGCGCTGGCAGGGGTCGAACTCCAAGTGGCTGGCGCTGACCGGCGGCAAGATGCCGAATCCCTTCTTTACGGTCTATTCGACCGACGCGATCTGGGATGAGGACGTCAGTCCCGAAGGATTTGCCGAGAACTTCAACGTCGCCCTGGGAACCGGCACGGTCCTGTTCGTCAACGTGGCGCAGTTGATCTTGGACGAAGATGCCGGCGACACAAACGACCAGTGGCTTTTCGGCCAGCAGGTCGGTATCTCCGTCGCGCCTGCGAAGGACGTCAAGACGACGCTGGCGGCTACGTACTATAACTTCGTCAACGCCGAGGACGGCAACTTCGGGCAAGTCACATGTCTCTCTGGGAACACCCGCGCGACGCCGCCGGTCGGTTCGTGTGAGTTGCTCAACGACTACAATGTCCTCGACGTCACGGCCTTGCTTGCGTTGAAGGCCGGGCCGTTGCCGGTTTCCGTGATGGGCGACTACATTATGAACACCGCCGACCCTCAAGACGCCGCGGGAAACGACACCAAGGACAATGGGTATCAGACCGGGATCATCCTGGGTAAGGCCGGCGATCCGGAGACGTGGGAAGCCGCGTACTTTTACAAACGGATGGGCACTGACGCGACGGTGGCCGATCTGGCCGATGCCGATTTCGGCGATGGCGGCACGGACCGAAAAGGCCATATCGTCTGGATCGCCTACAGCCCGACCAAGGCGCTGATGGCCAAGCTGAAATTCTTCCGGACGGAACGACTCTCGGCGACGAGAGACGACATCGACCGGCTCCAGGCGGACCTGGTGGTCAAGTTCTAAGGGAGCGATGATGACACGGGATCGGATGGGGATTGGATGGGGATTTGGCCTTGCGATCGTGGCCGTGTCGGCGTCGGCCTGGGCCGCGCCGCTGGTGAAAGTCGACGGGTCCAGTACGGTGTTTCCCATCACCGAAGCGGTGGCCGAGGAATTCCAAGCGAAACATCCCAAGGTTCGCGTGACGGTGGGTATCTCGGGAACCGGCGGGGGGTTCAAAAAGTTTTGTGGCGGGGAGATCGACCTGGCCGACGCCTCGCGCCCCATCAAACGCACCGAGGTTGAGCAATGCCTGGCCCGCAAGATCGACTTCATCGAGATTCCGGTGGCCTACGACGGCTTGGCGGTGTTGGTCAATCCCTCCAATACCTGGGCCGTGAGCATGACGGTCAAAGAACTCAAAAAACTCTGGGAGCCCGCGGCCCAGGGCAAGATCACGCGCTGGAGCCAGATCCGGACGGGATGGCCCGATAAGGAAATCCATCTTTTCGGCGCGGGGGTGGACTCCGGTACGTACGATTACTTCACCGAGGCGGTGGTGGGCACCGAACACGCCAGCCGCGGTGATTTTACGGCCAGCGAGGACGACAACGTCTTGATCCAGGGCATCGCCACCGATCCGCTGGCGCTCGGTTTCTTCGGTCTGGCGTACTATGACAGTAATAAAGCGCGTCTCAAACTGGTGGCCATCGACGACGAAAATCCCAAGAACGGCGCCGGGCCGATCCTCCCCTCCGAGCAGACGGTCATGAACGGTACCTACCAGCCGCTCGCGCGGCCGATCTTCATTTACGCGAGCGTGAAGGCATTGGCTCGGCCCGAGATTACGGACTTCGTGACCTTCTATCTGACCGAAGGGCGGGCGTTGGTGCGTGAGGTCGGCTACATCCCGCTTCAGGATCAGGTCTACGAGCTGGGGTTGAAGCGGGTCGCCAAGCGCGTGACCGGGTCGGTGTTCGAGGGCAAGGGCTCGCAGATCGGCGTGACGCTGGAGTCGTTGCTCGCCGCCGAGTCCCGATAGGGGAAGGCGATGCTGCGCGCGCGGGCCAAGCGAGGGGTCTACCAGGAACACGCGATCCATGGATTCCTCCTGCTGTGCGGGATGGTCTCGATCCTGACCACGGGCGGCATCGTGGCGGTGCTCTTGGTCGAAACCGTCGCGTTTTTCCGCGAGGTCTCGCCGTGGGCGTTTCTCACCGACCTCCAATGGACGCCGCTGTTTGCCGACAAGCACTTCGGCATTTGGCCGCTGGTGGCCGGCACCGTGTTGACCGCGACCATTGCCGTCGTGGTGGCCATGCCCATCGGCTTGATCAGCGCGCTGTATCTGGCCGAGTACGCGTCCAACCGCGTGCGCCGGATTATCAAGCCGTTGTTGGAGGTCCTGGCCGGGATTCCGACCGTCGTCTATGGGTATTTCGCGCTGCTCTTTGTCACGCCGCTGCTCCAGAAACTCATCCCCTCGCTCTCGGGGTTCAACGCCCTAAGCCCCGGCATCGTCATCGGCATCATGATCATTCCCATGATCTCGTCGCTGTCGGAAGACGCGATGTACGCGGTGCCCCAGAGCCTGCGGGAAGCCGCCTATGCGTTGGGATCGTCCAAGCTGCAAGTGGCGGTCAAGATCGTCGTCCCGGCCGCCTTTTCCGGCATTGCGGCCTCACTGTTGCTGGGAGTCTCGCGGGCGATCGGCGAGACCATGATTTTGGCGATCGCCGCGGGCCAGCAACCCCGCCTGACCCTCGATCCGACCGTGCCGATCCAAACCATGACCGCGTACATCGTACAGGTGAGCATGGGCGATACCCCCACCGGCACGCTGGAATACCGCACGATCTTCGCGGTGGGCATGATGCTCTTTCTTGGGACCCTGGCCCTCAATCTGATCAGCCAGTGGCTTCGCAGCCGGTTCCGGGAGCAATACGGATGAGATTCGATCCCGCGGCCCTGCAACGGATGCTCGCGGTCCGCCACGCGAACGAGGTGGTGTTCAAAGTCACCGCCGTCGCCACGCTGGTTCTCGCGCTGGCCGCGCTGGGGGCGCTGATCGTGGACGCCGTGATGGACGGCGCGGGGCGATTGAGCTGGAGTTTTCTCACCAGCTTTCCGTCGCGCAAGCCCGAGCAGGCGGGTATTCTGGCTGCGCTGGTCGGCACGGTCTACCTGATCGGCTTGACGGCGATCGTCGCCCTTCCGGTCGGCGTGGGCGCGGCGATCTATCTTGAGGAATATGCCGGACGAAATTGGTTGGCGCGTGTGATCGAGATCAATATCGCCAATCTCGCCGGGGTGCCGTCGATCATTTACGGCCTGCTGGGGCTCGAACTCTTTGTCCGCAGACTGGGTTTGGAGCGGAGTCTCTTGGCCGGGGCGCTGACCATGGCGCTCCTGGTGCTGCCGATCATCATCATTTCGTCGCGCGAAGCGTTCCGCACCGTTCCCCCGTCGATTCGCGAGGCCTCCTATGCGCTCGGCGCGACCCGCTGGCAGACGACCCGGTATCAGGTGCTGCCGCTGGCGTTTCCCGGCATTCTGACCGGTTCGATTTTGGCCTTCTCGCGCGCAATCGGCGAGGCGGCGCCTTTGATCACGATCGGGGCGTTGACGTACATCGCGTTCCTCCCGGATGGTCTGCTCTCCCCGTTCACCGCGCTGCCGATCCAGATTTTCAATTGGGTGTCCCGGCCGCAAGCCGGATTCCACGCCAACGCGGCGGCGGCGATTTTGGTCCTGCTGGCGGTGCTGTTCGCGATGAACGCCTTTGCAGTCTATCTCCGTCAGCGCTATCAGAAGCGGGTCAACCTATGACCGAGGCTCCCCAGTCGGCGCTTGAAGTCCACGACCTCGACGCGTGGTACGGCCAGACGCAGGCCCTCCGCAAGATTTCGTTGTCGATCGCCGAACAGCGGATCACGGCGGT
>JBDSOK010000031.1:0-5946 GCA_039914845.1 Nitrospiria bacterium
CCCAGGGGCCGCTGTCCACGAGCGCCACCAGCGCGGCGTGCATTTCGTTCAGATAGCTCACCGGGTGGTCGTTGAGAATCACCACGTCCGCGGTCAATCCCTTCAGCCGCCAATACTCCTGGGCCTGAAGGACTTGGCGCACCAGGGGCAGGTCGTCTTCGTCGACGACCCGCACCAGCAGAATGGGCAGATCGCCCGAGATGCCGTGAGCCCAGAGCCCGGGTTGTCCCAACGTATTGCGGGCCAGAACCTCGGGCGCCGCGCGTAGCGATCGGTCGGCGTAGAGCACCCGCGACGCCAGGCGATCGAAGAGTTGCGCCTGGTCGCAGGAGATGCCGAGGTGACGAAGGCGGATCTGGGCGTGGGTCAAGGCCAGCGCGAAGGTCCGCGCGTGCGCGCTGGGGTCGTGGTACTTCTGCGCCAGGACCAGCGCCGCTTCGCGCCGATCGGCCATGCCGGTGGCAAAGGACAGGCGCACGAATCCACCGGGGGCCAGGCGGATGCGCTTGCGGAGGCTGACGACGGGGTCGAGCACCGCGCCGGTGGTGCCCGAGAGCGCGCGCCCGTCGAGCGCGACGGGATTGTGGGGGCCGCGTCCCCGTCCCAGAAATCGGGCGCGATCGCTTTCCCATTCCACCGGCCCCTGCATGTGTTCATCCACGCTGAGGACGTGCACCGCCCACGCACCCGGCTCGTCGGCGGCCCGCGGCCGGCGCGAGCAGACCAAGGCCGAGCTCTCGGGGAGGTATTCGGTTTCCACGAAGAGCTTGCTGAAGGCGGGATGGACCAAATCGTCGAGGGGCGGGGCCAGGACGATCTCCGCGTAACTGGTGACTTCCAGTTCGCGCGGGCGATCGCTCCGATTGGTAATGGAGAGGCGCCGCACCTCGACGTCGTCCTCCGCCGAGACCGCGATCTCCAATTTCGTTTCGATGGCGTGGTCGCGCCGCAGGAACACCGCCTTTTCCAGCAAAAAGGTGGCGAGATAGTCGTCCGGCGTCCCCCCGATCGGCTGGGAGGTCGCAGACCAGACCGCCCCGCTGCGCACGTCGCGCAGATAGATGAACTGGCTGCCCGGATCGCAGGTCGCGTCCTCCCGGACGCGGGTGACCGCCCGGCCGCGGCAGAGGCTCGCGCCGCCGCCGGCGTGGGTGACGATGACGGTGTACCGGCCGTTGGAGAGAAACTGGGCGTGCGGGTACAGCGTCTGCGGCGAGCGGAACCGGCGCACCGCCTGGGCCGGGATCGGCGCCGCGACCCGTGTCGCTTCCGCCGGCCGGGGTTGGGTGATCGGCACGCCGCGCGGCACCCGCTCCTGAAGCAGGAGTTCGGTGGCCTGCACCCGCGGGTCGGCGTGGAAGCGCTCCACCATCGGAAATCCTAAAATAGTATTGGCGAGGGCGACGAGGGTCATGCCCTGATGGTGGGCCAGATAGGCCCGCACGACGACGCCCTGCGAGCCGTGCGGGCGGGGGCCCGACGCGGGATCGGCCTCATCGATCCGTCGCGTGAAATCGACCGCTTCGTAATAACCGCAGGGGCCGTCCAGGCCGTGGCGCGAGAGCTGTCGCAGGTTGTGGATCGCCGCCTGGGCGTCCACCATCGACGCGAGGGCGGTGGCATAGGGCGCGACGACCAGATCGTCGCCGAGCCCTCGTTTGAGCCCCAGCTCCGGGACCCCGAAGGCCTTGTACTGATAGGAGCCGTGCGCGTCGGTGAGGTTGAACGCCGACTCCGAGATGCCCCACGGCACGCCCTGTCGGCGGGCATAGTCGATCTGGCGGCGCAACGCCATGTGGCAGGACTGATCCAAGAGCGTGTCGGGATAACTCCGCATCACCAAGAGCGGCATGAAGTATTCGAAGAGCGTGGCGCTCCAGGAGAGCAGGGTGGGGGCGCCGTCCACGCTGGTGAGCAGACGTCCGAGATGAAACCAATGCGCCTGGGGCACGTCGCCCTTGGCGATCGCGATGAAGCTCGCCAAGCGCGCCTCGGAGGCGAGCAGATCGTAATAGGAGGGGTCGAGGCGGCCCGGTCCGTCGGTGTCGGACAGGCGGTAGCCGATGGCGAATATTTTTCGCTGCGCGTCATAGAGAAAACCGAACTGCATCTCGTCGACATAGGCCAGCGCGCGACCGGCCAGGGTCTGGGCTCGCGCGGCCCACGTCGCGTCAGGCCTGGGCGCGCCGACGGAGATGCCCGGCGCCAGGGCCTGCGCCCAGAAGACCACCTCGCGTTCAGCGTCCGCCGCGTCGGGTCCGATGTCGAGTCGTTCGATCGCCGCACGGAACGAGGAGGTCCTCGCGGCGAGCCGATCGAGCTGCGAGACGGGGTCCAGCGTTTCGGTCACGATGCGTCGGAGGGCCGAGAGCTCCGTGTCGAGCGCGGCAAACCGTTCGCCCAGCGGCGGGGGTGCGCCCGCGACGGCCGCGAGCGCGAGCCGGAGCAACTCCGCCGTATCGCTCACGCCGGCGACCACGTCGCCCGCGGGTTGCGGCTCGCGCGCCAGACGGAGCAAGCCCTGGGCCATGGCGAGAAGGGCGCCGGCCAGGTTGCCGCTGTCCACCGTCGAGACGTACCGCGGCGAGAGCGGAGCCAGGCTGCGCGTGTCATACCAATTCAAGGGATGGCCCTCGTATCGGTCAAGCCCCTCCAGCGTCGCCATCGTCCGCTCGGCTCGATCCAGCAATTCGGGAGTCCGGATAAATCCCAGGTCGTGCGCGGCCAGCGTCGACAGCAGGCCCATACCGATATTGGTGGGCGAGGTCCGGTGGGCGATGGGGCGTCCTGGGGTGTCCTGAACATTGTCGGGGGGCAGCCCGTGATCCTCCTCGCCCATCAAGGTTTCGAAGTAGCGCCACGTGCGGCGGGCGATGAGGCGCAAGAACCGCCGATCCTCCCCCGCCAGACTCAGACGGCGGGGCACGACCGGCCGACTCAGCCAATACGCGACGAAGGGCGCCGCCGACCAGAGCGCCAGCAGCGGCGCCGCCACCGGCCATGAGGAGGGGCGCCCGGCGGAGATCGCGAGCGCAATCAGCGCCGCAATGGCCGGGCTGGAGGCCATCGCGCCGGCGAACGAGAGCACCAGTCCTCCGCGCATGAGGCCGGCCGCTTTCGCCGCGGCGGCGGCCGCGGTTTCCCATTGGAGGAGTCGGCGTTGGGTGATCGCCACGCGCACCAGAGTGAGCGCGATCGCGTGGAGCATTTCGTAGGCGTGATAGGCCAGAAACATCCATTGCAGGACGACTTGCGCGCCGGCGGTCTTCAGATCCTCGCCGGTTTCGCGGAGAAACACCCCCCATCGCTGATGGTTTCGGGGACCGGCGACGGCGTGGAGGAGAAGGGGGAACAGCCCGAAGGCGAGCGCGACCGTGACGGCCGCGGTCCACACCGCGGGATGTCCCGGCAGCCGGGTCCAGGCCAGGACGAGGAAGCCGACCGTGGCGGGAGCCACCAGGCTGCGGCGCAGATTATCCAGGATCTTCCAGCGGGCGATCGCCGACAAGCGGTTGCGCTCCAGGCCCTTGCGGGTCCGGACGATCGGAAACAGCCAGGAGAGGATCTGCCAGTCGCCCCGGACCCAGCGATGCTGGCGGCGGGCGTGGGCGAGCACGCTGGAGGGATAATCGTCCACGACCTCCACGTCGGTCACCAGCGCGGCGCGGGCGTGAAGGCCCTCGAATAAATCGTGCGAGAGCAGCGCGTTCTCCGGCACTTTGCCCTCTAGCGCGGCCGTGAACGCCTCCACGTCATAGAGGCCTTTGCCGGTGAAGATGCCCTCGCCGAAGAGATCCTGGTAGGTATCCGAGACCGCCGTGGTGTAGGGATCGACCCCGGTGTGGCCGGCATACACCCGGGCGAAGCGGGACCCCGCGGCGCTGGCCATGGTGACGCTGACTCGCGGCTGGAGGATGCCGTACCCCTCGGTGACGCGACCCAGGCGGGGGTCGAAATGGGGCCGATTGAGCGGGTGCGCGATGATGCCGATCAATTGCCTGGCCGCGTTGCGGGGCAGACGGGTGTCGCTGTCCAGCGTGAGGCAATAGCGGACGTTCGGCAGGATGCCGAGGTCTCCGATCTGGACGCGGAAGCTGGTGTCGGTCGCGCCGCGCAAGAGCCGATTGAATTCTTCGATCTTGCCCCGCTTGCGCTCCCATCCCATCCAGGAACCCTCTCCGGGATTCCATCGCCGCGCGCGGTGAAAGAGATAGAACCGGTCGGTCCGGCCCTCGCCGTGGGCCGCGTTGAGCGCTTCGATGCCGGTCCGCGCGGCGGCCAGGATGGCGTCGTCCTCCGGCATCTGCGCGTTCGGCGCGTCGGCGAAATCGCTCAACACGGCGAAGTGGATCCGGGGGTCGAGGTTGCCGAGCGCCTGCACTTCCAGATGGTCGAGCAACTCGCGGACCCCGTCCACGCCGGTGAGGAGAGTGGGTACGATGACCATGGTCCGCGCGTCTTCGGGAACCCCTCCCAGGCAGTTCAGACGCGGGAGGCGCCGCGGCGGCACGGCCCATGCGGCCAATCGCTGCACGAGCGCGATCGCCAGCTCGCTGGCCGGGAAGAGGAGCAGGACCAATGCCGCGACCTGCGCCGGGGTCGCGTCGCGGGACAATCCGGCGTACGAGGCGGCCCAGACGAGCGAGAGGCCGGTCAGCACGCCGATGGACCCCAGGTAGATCTCGGTCGCGTGGAAGAAGATGAACCGGCGGAGCCGCTGAACGGGACGGGGGAGATATTCCATATCGGTCTCGAGGGTCGGCCGCCCCTTCCCGATCAGGTGATACCCCACGTGCGCGGCTCGCCACGACGCGTCGCTCTCCGCGCCCTCGCGGGCGCTTTCGATCGAGCGCAGCGCGACGCGGAGTTGGCCTTCGCCGGTCGGCTCGGCCAGATCCTCCACCGCGTGGCGGTAGCGGTCCCGGCTCTGAAAATCCATCCCGCCGTAGACCCCGGCGGGATCGCGCCGGAGGACTTGCTCGATGAGGCTCACGTGTTCGACATAGTCGGACCAGTCCATCGTCGAGCACAGACGGAGGCTGGTGATGGCGTTGGCGATCGCCACCTGGTCGGTGGCCTGCCGGGCATGGTCGGTCCGGATCGCGTCTTCCGCCGTCGTGCCTTGCTCGGCCAGGCGCGCCTCGACCGCCGAGCGCAGCGGTGAGACCGCCGGTCCGTACTCGCGGATCCGTTGGAGCAACTGCACCACGAAGGCGGTGTGGAGCACGGCGGGCAGCGGGTCCCACGCCGATTGCTCGACCTCGCGGCTGATGTCGTGTTGGGCGAGATAACGGTCGGCCGCCGCCCGCGCGTTGCGGGCTTTGATCATAATGTCGGCCAGCCGGCGCAGATTTTCGATCAGGGCCAGTTTCAGCATGCTCGGCCACGCCCAGAGTTCACCGATCGTCAGGGGCGCAACCGTCTGGTAGGCCACCACGAAGCGAAGCAAGCGGTGAAGATCCAAGCGGCCGTCGCTCCGGCGAATGAGCTCCAACGCCATCGCATAGATGCGCGGGGTCCCGGCCTGCTCCCGCGACGCGAGTTTCGGGAGTTGGAGATAATACTGCCGGGGAAGAGTATGTAGGATGCCGCGGATCTCGGACTCGACCAGGTGGAAGTTGTCCAGCAGCCACTCCGCCGAGGGCGCCACAACCTCGCCGCGATGGACGTCGTCGGCCATGATCCGGTAGGCCTCGCGCAGAACCCGGGCGTTGTCTTCGAGCCGGGGCAAAAATCGCCGGGCGCGCCGCCGGGGATTGCGGGCGAGGGTGAAGGCCGCCGCGAGCCCCTTGGCGCACTCCTCGAGCCGTTCGATGCTCAGGATTTCGCCGCGCAACGGTTGTTCGGGGGCCGCCTCTCCGCCGTGAAACCATCGGAGAAGCGCCGTGAAACCGTTCGTCATGAGGACCGGGGACCGGTGAATAGAGACCGAGGGAACTGTGTCAC
>JBDSOK010000033.1:0-15684 GCA_039914845.1 Nitrospiria bacterium
GGGGTCAGATGATGATAGCGGGGGACGCCGTGCTCATCGACGGCGAACGCCGGATGCGGCTGATAGCGGATACCGGGCGCGATTTGGATCTCATACACGCTGTACGCAATGGCGCCGGCGGGGGCCTGGTCGGACACGCGCCGACGCTGCGCGTCCAAGTAGAAGGGGCGCGGGATTTCGACCGCCGTGAGAGGGACGAGCGTATAGGGCCGCTTCAGGTAATGGTATTGCAGCGGCGGTTCATAAATCTGGCCGGTGAACGCCGCTTCGTTGGCGCTGTACGAACGGGCGGGGTCCAGGTGCTTGGGCCGCTCCTCGAAAGACGAATAGACGATCGTGCGGCCGTTCTCGGAGGGGGGGTACGGATTGTTCCACGGCCCGCCCGTACACCCAACGAGCAGGACGACCGAGAAGCCGCCGATCAATCCCGTCAGAAGCGAACGGCGAACCCGCCGCCCGCACACCGCAGTCACGGCGGCATCGTAACGAAGCCGCCGCTTCAAAGTCAATTCTTGGCGAGGCATCCCAGCCCGGAGCCCGTTCAGGGAGGGCCAGATGCCAGGCGGAGCGAGCACCGGAGCGCAGCGTACTGGGTCGTACGTGAGCACCGGAGCGCAGCGACAACGCCGCAGATGGTCCTCTCTGGACGGGCGACCCTAGGCGGCGGTGCGGGCCCGGATGAGCGCCATAAAATGCCGCGCCAATCGTTCTTCGAAGTTCACGCCGATGCGGGCTTCCATCATCGCAAGAATTTCTTCCGAGGGGCTGGCGTCGTGATAGGGCCGGTTGGTCCGCAACGCGTCGTAGAAATCCGACAGGGAGGTGAGCATGCTGCAGAGATGCTGGGGGCGTTTCCGGGGAAGCGCGGGATACCCGGAGATGTTGTAGAGCAGGTGGTGCTCGTACGCGACGATGGCGGCGAGTTTGGGGATCTCGGGGTTCTTCAGCAAGAGGATCGATCCGTTGATCGGGTGTTTCTTCATTTCCTCGAATTCGTGCGGTTCCAGCTTGCCGGCTTTTTTGAGAATGTGCTCGGGCACCGTCGTCTTCCCGATATCATGGAGCAGCGCCGCCACGCCGAAGTCGCGAATCAGGCGTTTCGGCACGCCCAGCGATTCCGCCTGCGCCATGGTGAGGATGGCGATGTTGATCGCGTGGGTGAACGTGTATTCGTCATAGGTTTTGAGGCTGGCGAGCGGGATGAACGACGCCAGATTGCTGAACAGGTTCTCTTCGATCACGCGCATGATGCGGTCGACATGATCGGTCACCAAGCCGTGGATCTGATCCCAGCCTTCGAACACATCCCGCAGGAGTTGCACCTCGGTGCCGAACCGGGGTTTCGCGGGGGCGACGTTGAGCGCCCCGGTCTGGATATGGGGCAGCGGGGCGACGCGACCGTTGGCCAGGCCGTCCACGAATGCCGTGAGTTCCTCCGGTTCCAGTCCCGGCGTCAACACGACGAGTTCCAGGCCCTGGGCCTTCAGTTTGGTTTTCAGATCGTGCGCGATCATCTCGATTTCCATGTTCCGCACGTCATCCACAAAGAGCCGGTCGTCGGCAACCACGATGCGAATCTCCGCCCGCCCCTCGAAGAGGCCCCCCAAGCTCTGAATCAGCTCCCGGGTCGCTTCCTGAAGATGCGGATGGCCCGCCGGATAGAGCGAGCGCCCCCGCAGCACGCGGCTGATGTGTTTTAACAGCCGGTACCGCGGGTCGGCGGCCAGCGCGGACATCGACCATTCAGGCTGCGTGGCCACGCCGCTCCTCCCCGCTTGCCGAGTGCTTGCGAAGAGCCGCCCGCGCCGCTCTTCGCAGGGCGGCATGCTTGGACCAGCCGAACAGGGTCAACCGGCGATGGTCGGCGAGCCGGCTCAGCAGCCCGCGACTCGCCGGATCTTTTGAGCGCGCCAGGGCTTCGATCAGTTTCAGTTTCCGGCCCTCGGGCACTTTGCTCGCCGAGGGCTCAAGCAACCCCCACAGGCGCTCCGCGATGCGAGGCGTGGGACGCTGGCAAATGATTGAGATCGCGCACGAGGCGACCCGCTCGTCGGGGTCCAGCACGCACGGCATCAGCGTGTCGGCGACGACGTCGAGCGGCGCAATCAACCCCAGCGCGCGCAGCGTCTCCAACCGCACTTGCTCGTGGGCATGGCCGGCGAACGGCCGGAGCCTGCCCAGCGCCTCGGCGGCTCGAATCTCTCCCAACAAAAAGATCATGTTGCGGAGGATATACCAACGCGAGTCCTTGAGCCATTCCACCACGAGCGGCGCGATCGGGGGGCCGATCTTGACCAGAATTTCGAGCAGCCGCTTGCGCAAGACCATGTCCCGGGAGTTGTTGAGCACCTCCAGCAGCGCCGGGGCCATGGAGACGCCGAGCGACAGGATGTGCTCGACGACGGCGGCGGCGCGGGCCTTCTCCAATTTGGTCAGACTCCGAACGATCGGCCCCACGGTTCGGACCAACATCCCGCGGAACGTCTGTTCAATCGCGGGATCGGCGGTGCGAAAGGTTTTGAGGGTCTCAAACGCGCGGCACGCGGTGTCCGCGTTGACCAGCGGGTCCTCGAGAGCCACCGCCAGATGTTCCATGAGCGACGGCTGGTGGGGGATGGCGGTGGGCTGATATAAGAGCTCGCCGATCACGGTAATGAAATGACTGTGGATCTCAGGTTCGCCGATCGGATCGACGAGGTCGCTCACCGGCTCGTGCGGAATCGGCCCCGCTCCGGGACGGGTGCCTGAAAGATCTTTGATAGTTTGGGCATACGCGTCGGGATAGTAGTTTTTCTCGCTCTTTTTTTGGAACAGCTCGGCATAGAGGGCGTGGCGGTCGGCGAGCTCCATGCCGTCCAGCTTGGCTTGGAGGGGGTTCTGAAGCCCGGGCTGTTCGCGGCTCAGGCTGACGAACTTTCGGAGCAACTCCAGTGTCGGGATGGAGATGGCGCCGTCATGGGCTTGGATTTGATAGAGCACTTCCAGGAGCGCGGGTTCCGAGAGATGCTCGAGGGCGGCCTGCACGATCTCGGGTCCGGGCCCTCCCGGAGCGAAGGCCAGTTTGAACAATCGCTCGCGGACGGGCGGGTCCAAATGGTCGATCAGGGTGGCGAGCTTCCGTCGTTCGGATTCGGGCAGAGCGGCGCCCCGCGCTGCCGGGTCCGTAGAATCTTGATTCGGCGACGCCAACCGCTGCAGGTGGGCGAGCACCAGTTGTTCATAGCCCGCCGACGCGTCGGCTGCGGCCCCGCGGTTGATCAATTGCGCGAGACGTTCGGGGCTCTCGGCCTCCGAGCCGCCGCGTGAATCCTCGATCCCGGCTTCCATCAACGCGTCGAGTAACTGGGTCCAGGTCGTGCTGCGCTTCGCGCCGCCGACCGCGTCCTTAAACGTCACCGGAACGATCTGAATCGACGGGACGGATTGATGAAGGGCCGCCAACTGTTCCCGGCGCGCCTCGGCGGATCCGCCGGCCGCGCGAAACCACGAGAACAACTGCGTGAGCGCCGCCCGGTCGAGGCCGCGCCGAAACGTGATCAGGGCCACATGCGCCGTCGCCAGCGTGTGGGTCAACTCCTTTAAGGTGCTGTGGTTGGGATCAAGCGGTTCGTTCTGATAGAGCAAGTGGGCGGGGCCGATCCCGATGGTGATCTCGGCATGATCGACCCACAGGGTCTCGAACCGTTTGACCAATCCGTCGATCGCTTTGGGGATCAAGGCGTGCGTGGGCGGGTACAACTGGGTTTTCCGTCCGACTAAGTGCAGGTCGATCAGGATGGGAATGAGTTCGCGGGGTGCCATGGCCTCCACGGAGCGAGAACTGGCTCCTTAGAATAGCGGCGCGGACCGGTCTGTCAACGCGTGAGCGGCGCTTCTCCCGTCTGGGAAGGGTTCCGCTTGACAAATCCGTCGCGACCATGGTACAGACACTGTCTTTCCAGAGGAGTTCGGGAATGTATGCGGTGATTGAAACGGGTGGGAAGCAGTACCGAGTCACCCTCGGCGAAATCGTGCAGGTGGAGCGCCTCGACCATCCGATCGGCGCCGTCGTCGAGTTCGATCGAGTCTTGGCGATCAATGACGAGCAAGGGTTCGTGGTCGGCACGCCGATGATCGATCGCGCGCGTGTGTCGGCGGAGATCGTGGCGCAGACCCGGGCGAAAAAAATCATCGCCTTCAAGAAAAAGCGACGGAAAAACTATCGACGAACGCACGGGCATCGGCAATACGTGACCACGCTGAAAATTACGCAGATTGCCGCGGCTTGATGAGAGGGATGCAGCATGGCACATAAAAAAGGGCAGGGTTCGACTTCGAATGGGCGGGACAGCAACGCGCAGCGGCTGGGCGTCAAACGGTACGGCGGCCAAGCCGTGCGTGCCGGCTCGATCCTCGTTCGGCAGCGAGGGACCAAGTTTCATCCCGGGTTCAATGTCGGACGGGGCAGCGACGATACGTTGTTTGCCAAGATCAACGGCATCGTGAAATTCGAAGGCACCGGTTCGGATCGTCAACGCATCAGCGTGTATCCCGTCTTAGCGTAGCTCTTCCGGGGTGGTGGAGCCCCCTGTCGGCCCCAGCCTCGGGCGCCGGATGACTCCCATGTTCATCGACTATCTCACGATTTATACCAAGGCCGGCGACGGCGGGGACGGGTGCGTCAGCTTTCGACGCGAAGCGTACGTGCCCCGCGGCGGCCCCAACGGCGGCGACGGCGGGCATGGCGGGAGCGTGATCCTTCGCGCCGACCCCCACCTCCATACCCTGCTGGATCTTCGGTATCGGCATCGTTATCTGGCGCCACGCGGCGAGCACGGCCGCGGCAAAAACCAATCGGGGAAGGCCGGTGAGGATCTGGTGCTTGCGGTGCCGGTCGGGACCCTGATTCGGGATAAATCCACCGGCGAACCGATCGCCGATCTCACCGCGATCGATCACGAGGTGGTCGTCGCGCGCGCGGGGCGCGGCGGGCGCGGGAATCAGCATTTCGCGACGCCGACCCGCCAGGCGCCTCTCATCGCGGAGCCGGGCACGCCGGGCGAGGAACGGACCCTGATTTTAGAGCTCAAGCTGCTGGCTGATGTCGGATTGGTCGGTCTCCCCAACGCCGGCAAATCCACGCTCCTCTCCGTGATCTCGGCGGCCCGGCCGAAGATCGGAGCCTATCCCTTCACGACCCTCGCGCCGTCGTTGGGGGTCGTGACCTGGGCGACGGGGCGGAGTTTCGTGGCGGCCGATATCCCGGGCCTGATCGAAGGCGCTCATGAAGGGAAGGGCTTGGGACATCAGTTCCTGCGCCACATCGAACGCACCACCTCGCTGCTCCATCTGGTGGACGTGTCCGACGCGGCCGGAGGACATCCGGTCGAGGATTTTGAGGCCGTGCGCCGGGAGTTGGCGTTGACCAACGAGGCCCTGGTCGATAAGCCGTTTGCCGTCGTGGCGACGAAGATCGATTCCTCTTCGGGACTCGAAGCCGTGCTGCGGGCGTATTGCGCCGAGCGAGCTTGGCCCTTCTTCGAGGTCTCGGCCGTGACCGGCCAGGGGGTGACGGCGCTGATTCGCGCCGTCGGCGCGGAGGTCGAGGCGGCGCGCGCCGCGCGGGTCCTGCAGCCCGAGGCATGACCGACGACCGTCGCTCGATTCTGGCCGATGTGCGGCGCGTGGTCGTCAAGATCGGGAGCGGCGTCCTCGCCTCGCATGCCGACGGTCTGAACACCCGGCGGATCGGTCTGTTGGCCCGGGAATGTTCCGCCCTGGCGAAGGCCGGGTACGAGGTGACGATCGTCTCCTCGGGGGCGATCGCCTCTGGATTGTCGCCCCTCGGGTTGCGGGAGCGGCCGAAGAGCATCCCGCTCAAGCAGGCGGCGGCGGCGGTGGGCCAATGCCGCTTGATGTGGGCGTATCAGCGCGCGTTCGAGCGCTGCGGTCGCCGGGTCGCCCAAATTCTGCTGACCGCCGACGATCTCGCGCGCCGTCCCCGATTTCTCAATGCCCGCCATACGATGCTGACGCTTCTGGAGCTGGGTGTGACGCCGATCATCAACGAGAACGACACGGTCTCGGTCGATGAGATCAAATTCGGCGACAACGATACCTTGGCGAGCCTGGTGGTCGGGTTGATCGATGCGCGCGCCCTGTTGATCCTCTCCGACGTCGACGGCCTGTATACCGCCGACCCCCGCCTCGATCATCGCGCCACCCGGCTGATCGACGTGCCCCGCATCACGCCCGAGATTCAGCGGGCGGCCGGCGGATCCAGCCGGCAGGAAGGCACCGGCGGGATGATCTCCAAAGTCAGGGCGGCCAAGCGGGTGGCGGCCTATGGCGCGGCCACGCTCATCCTCGACGGGCGGCGCGCCGGTGTCCTGACGCGCGCGCTCGCGGGAGAGCCGGTCGGCACGATGGTCTTCCCCCGGCGCGAGCGGTTGAACAGCCGCCAGCATTGGATCGCGCACGCGGTGCGGATCGCCGGCCGGCTCTGGCTCGACGCAGGGGCGGTGCAGGCGGTCGTGGGCCGCGGCAAAAGTCTCTTGCCCTCGGGCGTGACGAAGGTTGCCGGTTCGTTCGACGCGGGGGATGCGGTGGCCTGTCTCGATGCCGAGGGACGGGAAGTGGCGCGGGGCCTGATCAATTACGGCTCGGACGAGGTCGTGAAGATCCGGGGGCTGAAGACGTCCGAGATTGCAAAACACCTCGGGTACAAATATTATGACGAGATCATCCACCGCGACAATCTGGTGCTTGTCGATGACGGGCAGGTCTAATCCCCGATGGACGATCTGATCGCGCATATTACGGCCAAGGCGGCGGCCGCGAAGGCTGCTGCCGCGGCGCTGGCCGTCCTGCCGACGGCGGTGAAGAACCGCGCGCTCCGCATGATGGCGGACGCGCTGGTCGAGCGCTGCGGGGATTTGGCCGCGGCCAATGCGCAGGATGTCGAGGGCGCGCGGCGCGAGGGGCGCAACGACGCGTTCATCGATCGCCTGACCCTGACCCCGGCGCGCATCGAGGAGATGGCCCGGGGGCTGCGGGCGGTCGCGGAGCTGCCGGACCCCGTGGGATCCATCACCGCGCTGACCGTGCGGCCCAACGGCATGCAGGTGGGCCGGATGCGCGTGCCGCTCGGCGTCATCGGCGTGATCTATGAATCGCGTCCCAACGTGACGGCCGATTCGGCGGCCTTGTGTCTGAAATCCGGCAACGCCGTCCTGCTGCGCGGCGGATCCGAGGCCATCCACTCCAACCGCGCGATCGCCGCGCTCTTGACCGAGGCGGCGGCGAAAGCGGGAGTTCCCGTCGGTGCGATCTCGCTGATCGAGCGGACCGAGCGCGAGGGGGTGCGGGTGATGGCCACGCTGGATCGGTACGTGGACGTGATCATTCCGCGGGGGGGCGAGGGCCTGATCCAAGCCGTGGCGCACGAGGCGACGGTGCCGGTCATCAAGCACGACAAGGGCGTCTGTCACATCTACGTCGATCATCCGGTCGATCTCGCGATGGCCGAGGCGGTGTGCGTCAACGCCAAGGTCCAGCGCCCCGGGACCTGTAATGCGATGGAGACGCTGCTGGTGCATGAAGCGTGGGCCGGTGCCTGGTTGCCCCAAGTGGTGGCGCGCCTGCAACGCGACGGAGTCGAAGTCCGGGGCTGCGCCCGAACCCGCGCGGCCGCGGCTGGCGTGGTGGAGGCGACCGAGCACGACTGGTCCGCGGAGTATCTCGAGTTGATCCTGGCGATCAAGGTGGTCCGGGATCTCGACGAGGCGATGGCCCATATCGAGCGGTACGGCTCGCGGCACACCGAGGCGATCCTCACCGCGGATTACTCGCGGGCGAGGCGGTTTCTCCGTGAGGTGGATGCTGCCGCGGTGTTGATCAACGCCTCCACCCGGCTGCACGACGGATACCAGTTCGGGTTGGGCGCGGAGATCGGGATCTCGACCACGCGTCTCCACGCGCGCGGGGCGATGGGGCTTGAAGAGTTGACCTGCGCCAAGTTCGTCGTCTTCGGCTCCGGCCAGGTCCGGGAATAATCGGCGCACCGGATCGTGGCCGGACGGATCGCTTCCCCGCGGGCTCCAGTGTGTCGACTCGGCTGAGAATCGGGATCTTCGGCGGAACGTTCAATCCGATCCATACCTGCCATCTTCAGATGGGGGCCCGCGTCCGCGACCTCCTCGGGTTGGATCGACTGATCTTCGTTCCCGCCGCCCAGCCGCCGCACAAGACCGCCGATCTGGCCCCCGCTCGCGACCGTCTGGCCATGACCCGGTTGGCGGTGGCCGATTGTCCGGGATTCGAGGTCGACGATCTGGAACTGACGCGCGCGGGGCCGTCCTACTCCGTCGACACCGTCGAGATCTTCCAGGCGCGCTACCCGGAGGCCGATCGGTATTTTGTCGTGGGCAGCGAGATGTTTCGCGACTTCGGCACGTGGCGGGCCCCCGAACGGATCCTCGCTGCGGCCTCCGTGGTCGTCATCGCACGCGCGTCGTACCCCTTTGCGCCGCTGGCCGGTCTTCGCTGGCTCGGAGAGACGTCCGCCGAGGTTCTGGCGAGCTTCGACGCGGTCCCCGGCGAGGGCGTGCTCGATCTGCGTCCCTCCGCGCCGCTGGTGCTGGTCAAGCCGTCTCCATGCGACACGTCATCCACCAGGGTCCGTCGCGATCTTGCCGCGGGCCGTCCGGTGAAAAATCTCTTGCCCGGCCCGGTGCACTCTTATATACTGAAACAGAGATTATATGGCGCACGAGACGCCGACCACTAACGCTCAAAACGAACGAGGACAGCTCCTGACCGAGAAAGCCAAGGCCTTACTCGCGGGGACGGTCGCCCGCGACAAACTCGCGGACGACGTGGTTGTGCTCGACGTCGCCTCCCTCACCACAGTGTCCAGTTTTTTGGTGATCTGTTCCGCCGAATCGGTTCGCCAGGTCAAGGCCGTGGCCGAAGCCGTGGATGAGGCGCTCCTGCGCGAGGGCGTCCGCTTGCTGCGCCGCGAAGGGGTGGAACATGGGCGGTGGATCCTGCTCGATTACGGCGATGTGATCGTCCACGTGTTCCATCACGAGGTGAGAGCCTTTTACAACATCGAGCGGCTCTGGGGTGACGCGTCGACGGTGGCGCTGCCGGGGGATCGCCCGGTGGAACGACGTCAGGCGGCGCGGTTCGAAAAAGCGGAGTTGCTGTAGCGGAGCGATTGAAGTCGACGAGCCCGCTCGATACGGGTTCGGGAGGCCCCCAGGGACAGCATGCGTTTTTTCATCACCATCGTCATCGTTCTTCTCGGAGCGTTGGGCTACCTCGTCCATCTCAATCCCAACCCGGTGACCTTTCGGCTGACCGAGACCAGGCAGCTCGATGTGGCGCTGTCGGCCCTCGTGCTGGGGGCGATTGCCTTTGGAGGCCTGCTGGTCCTGTCGGCGCTGGGCATGCGCGAGATCAGACGCCTCTATTCGAATTGGCGGCTCAGCCGGCAGCGGCAAGCGGCCGGCAAAGTACAAGACCTCTATGTCGCGGCCCATCGCGCGTTGTTCTCGCATCGGACCAAAGAAGCCGCGGCGAGCCTGACCCGCTTACTGGAAATCAACCCGCATCACCTGCCGTCGCTCCTGTATTTCGGCATGATCAAACGGCAAGCGGGCGAAGTGTCGGAGGCGATCCGCTTTCACCGCCGTGCGCGGTCGGTCGACGATCAAAATCTCGAAGTGGGGCTGGCACTGGGACGCGACCTGGAAGACGCCGAGCGGTATGACGAGGCGGTCCAGTTGTACCTCGAGCTGCTCAAATCCGACGACGGCAACCCCGCAGTCACGATTCGACTGCGCGATTTGTACATCAAATTGGAGCGCTGGGACGACGCGCACGGATTGCAGGAGCCTCTTTTCAAGGCGGCGCGGAGCCAGGCGGATGTGGAGGCGGCCCGTCGCACATTCTGTGGGGTGAAATACGAACTCGGAAGAGCGAAGCTCGCCAAGGGCGATCGCGACCGCGCTCGCCGGGCGTTTCGAGGGGCCATCAAATTGGATAAGACGTTCCTTCCGGCCTATATCGGCTGGGGGGAGGTGATTCTGAGCGAAGGGCGGACCCGCGACGCCGCGTCCTTGTACGAGAAGGCCTATGGCGTGGTGGGCGACATCATTCTGCTGCATCGTTTGGAGGACCTCTACATTGAAATGGGCGAACCGGAGCAGGTCTTGCGCCTCTATCACGATGCGGTGCGCAACGATCCCGAAAATCACGTCCTTCGGTTTTATTTAGGGAAGGTGTATTACCGGCTGGAGATGCTCGATGAAGCCCAAGAGGTCCTCTCGAGCATCGATGCCAGCGATGAGCACTTCCCCGACCTGCACCGGCTGTTGGGGAACCTCGCGCAACGCCAAGGCAATGAGGCGTCGGCGATTGAAGAATACAAGCGCGCGTTGGGCCTGAAGAAACGGGTCATTGTTCCGTATTATTGTCCGGCGTGCGATTACCACACCACCCGGTGGTCGGGCCGCTGCCCGCGCTGCAAGACCTGGAATACCTTCTCCGCGTCGCCGATCCTGATCAAGAACCAGGCTGAGCGGGTGATCAGCCGGGTTCCGTGGTAGTCGGAGGACCCCGCCGGCCCCGGCCGGTCACGCTCATCATCCTCGACGGATGGGGCATTCGCCGCGAGCGGGAGGGGAACGCCATCGCCCTGGCCGGGGCGCCGTATTATGACCGCTTGCTGCGCGACTATCCCTCGATCGAGTTGACCGCCTCCGGCGAGTCGGTCGGCTTGCCCGACGATCAGATGGGGAATTCAGAGGTCGGCCATCTAAACCTCGGGGCGGGCCGCGTCGTTTTTCAGGACTTCACACGGATCAATCGGGCGATCGCGGAGGGGGCCTTTGCCGCCAATCCGGTGCTGCTGGGCGCAATGGATGCCGCGGCCCAACCGGGACGGACGCTCCACCTCTTGGGATTGGTGTCGGACGGCGGCGTCCACAGCCACGTCGATCACCTCGACGCCCTGCTGGACATGTGCAAGCGCCGGGGCGTCTCGCGCGTGGCCGTCCACGCCTTCCTCGACGGCCGCGATACGGCGCCGCGAAGCGGCCTGGGCTATCTTGCGGCGCTCGAAACGCGGCTGGCCCGCGATGGGATGGGACGGGTGGCGACGGTCTCCGGTCGTTATTACGCGATGGATCGCGATCAGCGATGGGATCGCATTCAGAAGGCCTACGACGCGCTGGTGGCCGGGCGGGGCGTCGAGGCCAAAGAAGCCGTCGGGGCGGTTGAAGACAGTTACCGCCGGGGAGTCACCGATGAATTTTTGTTGCCGACGGTCGTGTCCGAGGGCGGGACGCCCATCGCCCCGATGCGCGACGGCGACAGCGCCGTGTGCTTTAACTTTCGGGCGGATCGCGCGCGCCAATTGACCGCCGCGCTGGCGGGCGAACACTTCGACGGATTCGAGCGCCGGCCACGCGTTCGGTGGTCGGCATTCGTGGGGCTGACCCGTTACGACGAACGGGTGACGATCCCGGCGGCGTTCGAGCCCGTGACCTTGACGCGGATTCTGGCTGATGTGTTGAGCGGGCTCGGCTTGCGGCAGCTCCGCATCGCGGAGACTGAAAAATACGCACATGTCACATATTTCTTCAATGGGGGGCGGGAAGCGGCCGTTCCGGGTGAAGACCGTGTCCTGATTCCGTCGCCGCGGGATATCGCCACCTACGATCTGCGGCCGGCGATGTCGGCCGAGACGTTGACCGAGACCGTGATCGCCAAGGTGGAATCCGGGACCTACGATTTTATTCTGATCAACTATGCCAATCCCGACATGATCGGTCACACCGGCAAGCTCGACGCGGCGATGGAGGCGGTGCGGGTCATCGACCGCTGTCTTGAGCGCGTGGTGCCCGCCGTCCTGAGAGGCGGAGGCGCGGTGGTGCTGACCGCCGACCATGGCAACCTCGAGCAGATGTTTGATGATCAGGGGGGACCGCATACCGCGCACACCACCAACCCGGTGCCCTGCATTCTGATCGATCCCCGGCTTCGCCGTGCCCCGACGGCGGGGGCGCGTCCTCGCGGGATCTTTGCCGATGTCGCGCCAACCCTGCTCGCGCTGATGGGGATCGCCCCGCCCGCCGAAATGACCGGCCGGTCGTTGGCCGACCAGGAATTGTTGTCACGTCACGTGCCCGGCCCGTGATCCCCCTTCGCGACGAGAATCCCACCACGATCACCCCGGTCGTCACCATGGGGTTGATTGCGGCCAACGTCCTGGTCTTTCTCTACCAGATGTCCCTGGGAGGATCGGGAGAGGAGTTGGTCTACACCTTCGGCGCGGTGCCCCTGGCCCTCTTCGGCGGAGAATCGCTGTCCCCGCTGCCCGCGACCCTCACGCTGATGACGTCGATGTTCCTGCACGGCGGGTTCATGCATGTCGGGGGCAACATGCTCTACCTCTGGATCTTCGGCAACAATATCGAGGATGTGATGGGGCACGGCCGATTCATCGTGTTCTATCTGATCTGCGGGGTGGCGGCGGCTTATGCCCACGCCCTCTCAGCGCCCTCTTCGGCGGTGCCCATGATCGGGGCCAGCGGGGCCATCTCCGGCGTCCTGGGCGCCTATCTGCTGCTGTTCCCCCGGGCGCAAATCCTCACCCTGATTCCCCTCGGATTTTTCACGCGTCTCGTCCACATACCGGCCATGGTTGTCCTGGGATTCTGGATCGTCATCCAGTTCCTGAACGGCACCCTGAGCGTCGGTCAGGCGGGAGGGGGGGTCGCCTGGTTCGCGCACGTCGGAGGATTTGTGGCCGGCATGGCGTTGATTCGTGTCTTTGCCCGGCCGCGTCTCACCCGCAGCCGATAACTGCCGGATTTCTTGACAAATCATCGAGGCTTCTTCGATAATGATTCGATGCATTCGCAGTATACGGACCGCTCTGTCCACTAACGATGCGGGGCTCCGGATGAGGTGGAGAAGGGGACGATGACACGCTGGAAGGCACGGATATTTATCGCCGTTCATCTGGTGATGTTGACTGCCGGCGCCTATTTCGTGGCCGACGTGGTGAACGAGTTGGTCGCGCGAAAACTGGAGGCCTCCATTCGTCCTGATGATCGCGCCTCCGTCAGGCCCGTCCCGTCGGCGGGCGAGGTCAATCCGTCGTCCGGGTATCAGCGCATTTTGGAGGGGGATCTGTTTCACCCGGCGCAGCGCGGACAGACGGCCGCGGCTCCCATGGTCGACACGCCCGCCCTGCCCGGCCCGCTCGACCTGGCGATGACGTTGATCGGCACCGGCGAAGGCGACGGCGTGACGTCCTTCGCGGTGATCGAAGATCGCAGCACCCGTGAACAACGGGTCTATCGCCTCAACGATGTGGTCAAAGACGGCGCAGTTTTGGCCAAGGTCGAGCGCAATCAAGTGACCCTTCGGTTGGGGACCCAACGGCAAATTCTCAAGACCTACACCGACGGCACGGAAGAGGTGACTCCGCCGGAGTCGGGGACGGCGGTCCGGCCGCGGGGCGATCCGCTTGAGGGGGCGTCCCAGCCGTCGGGCATCAAACAAGTGCAGGCCAACCGATGGGTGTTGGATAAGCAGGAGGTCACCGCCGCGCTCAACAATCTGCCGCAATTGCTGACCAAGGCCCGCGTGATCCCGAATTTCACCGACGGACGGCCCGATGGATTCAAGATCTTTTCGATCGCCCCCGACAGCTTGTACGCCAAAATCGGCCTGCAAAACGGCGATGTCTTGCAGCAAATCAACGGGGTTGAGGTCAAGGACCCCGAGAATTTCATGCGCGTGTTTCAACAGCTCAAGGACGAAACTAATATCGCGCTGGACTTCGTGCGGAACAATCGGCGAGAAAGCTTCAGCTATGAGATCCGCTAAGCGCAACGGTCGGGCCCGGCAGTCCATCGCGTGGTTTCCGGCATGACGAGGCGGGCGTTCCTGCCGCCGACGGTCTTCCCCGTTCTCCCTCGATTTCTCGCATCCCTCGTCGTGGGTGTGTGCTGTGCGCTCCTCGGGTGGCCAAGCGGTCCGGCCGGGCCCGCGGCGCTCGCCCAGGAGCCCCCGGCTGAGAGCGCTCCGCGCGTCCCTGCGCTGCCGCCTCCCGGCGTGTCCAAAATTTCCCTGGATTTTAAGGACGTGGATTTGCCGGTGCTGGTCAAGTTCTTTTCCGAACTGACCCGCAAAAACTTCGTGATCGATGAGAAGGTCAAGGGCAAGGTGACGATTTTCTCGCCCTCCAAGTTGTCGATCGACGATGCCTATCGGGTCTTTCTCTCGGTCCTGGAACTCAAAGGGTTCGCGGCGGTGCCGGCGGGCGAAGTGATCCAGATTCTCCCGATCGGGGAGGTGCCGCCGGATCGCCTCGTTGAGGTCTATCCCCTGACCAATGCCAACGCCGAGGAATTGGTCAAGGTGCTCAATGTGGTGGTGGCGAGGCCGTCACAGACCGGACCTTCCCGGCCCGGCATGCGGCCGCAGGGAGAATTTGAGGGCACGGTACAGATTCTGGCCGACAAGCCGACCAACACCCTGGTCATCACCGCCACCGCCCGGGACCTGGCGATCCTCAAGGATGTCATCCGCAGACTGGATACCTCGCGCCGGCAGGTCTATGTCGAAACGGTCATTATGGAGGTGGCGGTCAATCGCCAACGAGACCTGGGGGCCGACTTGACGGCCCTGTTCGGCGCCCAGAATGCCTCACGGAACCTGACGGTCGTGGGCGGGGTCAACGATTCGCCGCCTGCGCTGTCCAGTCTGTTGAGCAACACTCCGCTCGATATCTCCAAGTTCAGCGCGGTGAACCTACGCAGCGTCTTGACCGCGCTGCAGAGCCGGGACGACGTCAATATTCTCTCGACGCCACAAATTCTCACCAGCGACAATCAGAAGGCGGAGATCGTGGTGGGCGAAAATCGGCCGTTTCCCACCGGCCAGAGCCAGACCTCCGGCGGCAACACGCTCACCACCATCGAGCGGCGCGACGTGGGCATTACGCTCCGTTTGACGCCGCAAATTATGGAGAGCGATCTGGTCAAGCTGGATGTCTTCCAGGAAATTTCCACCGTCTCCAGCGAGTCGCAATCGGTGGGATCGACGGTGCTGGGCCCCACGACCAATAAGCGCTCGGCGACCACGTCGGTCCTGGTCCAGGACGGCCAGACCGCGGTGATCGGCGGTTTGATGCGCGACAATATCATCATCGGGGAGCGGAAGATTCCGTTGCTGGGCGATATTCCGATTCTCGGATGGGCGTTTAAGTTTCGGACCAAACGCACCGAAAAGACCAATCTGCTGATTTTCTTGACGCCCACGATCCTCAAAACGCCGGCCGGACTCAACGCGATCAAGACCGCCAAGAGCGAGGTCATGACCGGATTTCTGGACGGGCTGAAGATTCCGCAAAGCGAGCTTCAGCGCGCATGGCTTCAGGGAATCAACCCGCCTGCTGCGCCGAAGGAGTGACGAGGCCGACGACATGGCAAGGCCCCAGTCTCGACTGCTCGGTGACATTCTCCAATCCACGTTCGGTCTGACCGCCGCGCAACTTGACGAAGGCTTGTCGGTGCAGCGCGAGAAGGGCGGGCGCATCGGCGACGTCCTGGTGCGCCTGGGGTACCTGAAAGAAGAGGCGGTGCTCGAAGCGCTGGGTGAGCAGCTGGGCGTGCCGTATCTCCG
>JBDSOK010000094.1:0-16694 GCA_039914845.1 Nitrospiria bacterium
ACCAGACGTTCGAGCGCGGCGACCGCGGCGGCCGGCGCCTGATCGACACGCGTCAGCACGACCGCCGACGCGCGGGCCAGCGCGTCCACGGGTTCCCGGAGCCGTCCCCGGGGCAGCAGCGCGGCGCCTTCATACGGCTCGGTCGCGTCGAGCAAGACGAGATTTTCATCGCGTGCGAGCGAGAGGTGCTGAAATCCGTCATCCAACAGGCAGACGCCGTGCGGCAGCCTGTCCGCCGCCCGCGCCCACGCCGCCGCACGGTTGCGCCCGACGATCACCGCGGCCCGCGGCAGACGCCGGGCGATCAGCGCCGGTTCGTCCCCGGCCTCGACCCAGGTCATCAACGCCGCGCCGCGCCCATCCGACACCAACCCGCCTCGTCGCTCGGCTGCGCCCCGGTACCCGCGGCTCAACACCGTGACCCCGATTCCCCGCGCCAAGAACGCCTCGCCGAGCAGAATCACGAGCGGGGTCTTTCCGGTGCCCCCGACCGACAAATTGCCGATCGATATCACCGGACGGCCCAAGGACCGCACCCGGCCCATCCCGGACCGGTACCACCAGCCGCGCGCGGCCACGGCGGCGCCATACGCGCCGGAAACCGGCGCGAGCCACCAGCTCATCGCTCATCACTCCCAGAAACGGCGTGATTCATTGTTCGAACGGAGGCCTTCTCCCTGTGAGCTGTCTCACCCCAGCCACGGCTGAAGCATGGCCAGCGTGCGATCGACCGCGCCGCGATTCCGCGCCACCACGTCGCGGCCCCGCTCGCCCATCGCCTTCCGGAGAGGCTCGTCGCCCAAGAGTCGCCGCACCTGATCGCAGAGGTCGTCGGCCGAGTGGACGCGAACGCCCGCATCGGCCTCCAGCAGCGCCCGAGCGATCTCTTCGCACTTGTGGGTATGGGGCCCGAACAGCACCGGCTTGGCGCGGGCCGCGGGCTCCAGCAGATTGTGCCCCCCCACCCGCGCGAGCGTGCCGCCCACGAACGCAACGGCCGCCTCGGTATACAACGACGCCAATTCGCCGAGGGCATCCAGGATGATCACCCGGCGTCCCGGACCTCCGTTGACACGGCCGGCCCTGAGCGTTGAGCGGCGAATCGGCTCACACCCGTGCTCGCGCACGGCGGCTTCCACGTGCGCCAGGCGGTCGAGATGACGCGGCGCCAGCAGGAGCACCAGCCGCGGGTCGGCGAGACGGCCATAGGCCTGCAGCAGGGCGGTCTCGTCGGCGGGGTGGGTGCTGCCGGCCACCCAGAGCTGCTCATCGGGACCCAGCCCGAGGTCGGCCCGCCGCGACGGCTCGATCGTGGCCGGGTCTTCGAGGCCCTGATCGAATTTGAGATTGCCGGTGACGACGACCCGGCTCGGGTCCGCGCCGATGTCGATGAATCGCTCCGCGTCGGCCCGGGTCTGCGCGGCGAACCCGGACATCCCTCCCAGCGCGGGACCAAAGAGTCGCCGCGCCCGCGCGTACCGTCCGGCGGATCGGACGGTCAGGCGGGCGTTGACGAGGAACGACGGCACGTTCCGTGTCGCGAGTGCGAAGAGCACGTTGGGCCAGATCTCGGTTTCGACGCAGAGGAAGAGACGGGGGTTCGCCTGGCGCAGCACGCGCTCCGCCACGCGGGGAAGATCGAGCGGAAAGTAGGCGACGGCGTCGGCCTGCGGCACCCGTTCGATGACCGTCCGACGGCCGGTCGCGGTGACGGTCGTGAGCAGGAGACAGAGCGTGGGATACCGCCGTTTGATCTCGCGCAGCAACGGTTCCGCGGCCAGAACTTCGCCGACCGACACCGCGTGCACCCACACCGGCCGGCGCCCGCGCACGGCGGCGACGGTCTCATCGGACCAATGTCCCAGCCGCTCGGCGAGCGCCAACCCCGTGCCCCGGCGGAACGCCCGCGCCGCATAGAAAGGCGCCGAGGCCAGCAGGCCCACGCTCAACGCGGCGGTGTAGAGCCGCCGGATCACGACCACCAGGAATCGGCCCGGGCCGTCACGTCCGTAAGCGCCCGCTCCAGCGTCCGCCGCCGCTCTTCAAACGCCGCGTCGTCCAGCTCGCGGGGAACCCAGAGGGGGTCGCCCCAACAAAACACCCCGCGCGCGAACGGGTACGGAAACAGGAATCCGTCCCAGGTATCAACAATTTTTTTTTTGAGGCCCCGAAGGCCAGGGGAAAGACCGGCAATCCGGTCAGGCGCGCGAGTTGAATCACGCCCGGCTGCACCCGCCCGCGCGGCCCCTTGGGTCCGTCGGGCGTGATCCCGAGATCACGGCCTTCGCGCCCCGCCGCCACCAGCGCGCGGAGCGCGAACGCGCCGCCGCGGGTGGTGGAACCGCGCACCGCCCCGAAGCCGAACGAGCGCATCGCGCGGCTGATCAGTTCGCCGTCCCGGTGGCGGCTGATGAGGAGATCGATTCCGGGTCCGTGGTATGCCAGCGGCAGCATCAATTGGCGGCCGTGCCAAAAGGCCAGGATGCTGGCCTCGCCGCGCCGCCAACGTCCGGCGATGCCCTCTTCGTTGACCACGTCGATCCGCATGCTGCGTCCTACGCTGCGGATCAGGACCGCGATCAACGGCGGGGTCACACGCCGCCACCACGCGTCAGGGTTTGACATAGCGGGCCTCGGGCTCGAACTGCATGCGATAGAGCTTCGCGTAGATGCCCCGCTGCGCGAGCAGGCTCTGGTGGGTGCCCCGTTCGACGATCACGCCCTGATCCAAGACCAGGATCATCGTGGCGCGCTGGACGGTGGATAGACGATGGGCGATGACGAACGTCGTCCGGTTGGCGATGAGATTGGCCAGCGCGCGCTGGACGACGGCCTCGGACTCGGGATCCAAGGCCGACGTCGCCTCGTCCAAGATCAAAATCGGCGGATTGCGAAGCAAGGCTCGGGCGATGGCCAGCCGCTGCCGTTCCCCGCCGGACAGCATCACGCCGCGCTCGCCGATCATTGTGGCGTATCCGTCCACCAGCCGTTCGATGAAGGGATGCGCGTAGGCCGCTTCGGCCGCCCGGACGATGTCCGCATCGGTCACGGTCGTCATGCCGTAGGCGATGTTGTTGCGCACCGAATCGTCGAAGAGCACGACGTCCTGGCTCACCACCCCGATGTGGCCCCGCAGCGACGCCAGGCGAAACTCGCGCGCATCCACGCCGTCGAACAGAATCGCCCCCTCCAACGGCTCGATGAAGCGAGGCAAGAGATTGATCAGGGTCGTCTTCCCGCTGCCGCTGGTGCCGACGATCGCGACGATGTCGCCGGCTTTCGCGGTCAGATCGATGCCGTTCAACGTCATGCGCTCGGCGCCCTCGTAGCGAAAGCGCACCCCGCGAAACTCGATCGATTCGCGGACGCCCGCCAACTCGCGGTGCCCGCGGTCGAGGCCTTCCTCGGTTTCGAGGTCTAAGATCGCGAAGACCCGCTCGGCCGCCGCCGACGCGGCGATGATGGCATTGTTGGCGCCCGACAGGATCCGGATCGGGGCATACATCAGGAACGACGCCGTCAAAAAGGCGAAAAAGGTGCCGGTCGTCATCTGGCCCGAGATCACGGCGTAGCCGCCGAAGGCAATCACCGCCGCCCCGCCGATGGATCCCAGGACCTCCATCACCGCCGGCGCCAGCTCCGACACGGTCGCGACCTTGACGGTGTTCCGAAAATAGCGGAGGTTGGTCTCGCGGACGCGCTCGGCCTCGAACGCCTCCGCGCCGAATGCCTTCACCACCCGGATCCCGGAAAACGTTTCCTGCAACATCGCCGAGAGTTCCGCCGCCCGTTCCTGGCCGCTGCGGGAGAGACGTTTGAGCCGGCGTCCGAGGCGGACCATCGGATAATAGCCCAGCGGCAGCACCGCCACCGCCATCAGCGCCATCCGCCAATTGAGATGGAAGATGACGGCGATCAGGGCGATGAGGGTCAACGGTTGCTGGATGAGGTCTTTGATCACCCCCGAGACCGCCCGCTGCATCAAGGCGACGTCGCTGGTGACGTTCGACATCAACCGCCCGGTCGAGTGGGCGGTGTGGAAGGCCAGCGACAATTTGAGAATGTGTTGATACAGACGATCGCGGATGTCGGTGACGATACGGTTCCCCGTATATCCCATCAGGTAGACGTGCCCGAATTGGAAGGCCCGCTTGGCCACGGCGACCCCCACGATCGCGAACGGCAGGATCGCGAGCATCGACGTGTCGCGTTCCAAAAAAATCTTGTCGAGCACCGGCTTGACCAGCCACGCGTTGGCCGCGGTCAGCGCGGAGACGCCCGCGGCGCAACACGACGCCGCCACGAACCGGCGCCAATAGGGTTTCACATAGCGCACAAACCGCCGGGACATCCGCCAGCGCGCCTCCAGCCCGTCAAACACGGCCGGCTCCCTGCGCCAGCCACCCGAGAATCACCTGGGCCGCGCGGGCCGAGGCGCCGGGCTCCCCCAAGGCGTCGCGCACCCCGGCGAGTTGCCCGCGCATCGCGTCCGCGGCCCGTGCATCCATCAGCAGCGGACGCACGGCCGACACGATCCCCTCCGGAGTGCAGCGCTCCTGCATCAATTCGGGAACCACCACCCGGCCCGCAACCACGTTGACCAGCGCAATATGAGGCGCCGTGACGAGGCGGCGGGCGATCCACGCGGTCAGCCCCGACACCCGATACACCACGACCATCGGCGTGCCGATGACCGCCGCCTGCAAGGTGGCGGTCCCCGACGCCACGACCGCCGCCGTCGACGCGCGGAGCACCGCGGCGGCTTCGCCGGGAACGACGGTCACGTGCGCGCCGAATGCTCCCATCCGCGCCACCGCCGCCTCGATCGCGGCGAGGTCCACCGTCGGCGCTGCCGCGACCACCACGAGGTCCGCGGCGCCGGACTCGTGCAGCCGCCGCGCCGCCTCGAGCATCACGGGCAGCAGCCGCGCCACTTCCAGCGCCCGGCTTCCGGGCAGCAGGGCCAGGACCCGCTCCCCCGGCCCGAGCCGATGCCGCCACGCGACCGCGGACCCATCGGTCTCCGGCGGCGTCTCGTCCAGCAGGGGATGGCCCACCCAGCGGCACGGGACCCCGGCTCGGCGATAGAGGTCCAACTCGAATCGAAAGAGGACCAGCATCATGTCCACTCGCGCGCTGATGGTGGCGATGCGGCGGGGCCGCCACGCCCAGATCTGCGGGCTCACGTAATACATCACCGGAATTCCCAGGCGCTTGGCGATCCGCGCGATGCGGAGGTTGAAATCGGGATAGTCGATGAGCACGACCGCCGCCGGAGGCGCGTGCGTCAGGCGATCCCGGACGGCGCGATAGGTGCGCCAGATGGCGCGCCACTGCGACAAGACCTCGACGACGCCGACCACGCCCAGATGCCGGATATCGTGCAGCAGCCGCACGCCGGCCTTCTCCATCGCCTCGCCGCCCACCCCCTCGAGGACCAGGGTCGGATCGCGCGCGAGCATCGCGGCGGCCAGCTTGCCGCCGTGGGCGTCACCCGACGCCTCACCGGCGATGATGAAGAGGCGCACGTTCATAGATCAAACCAATGCGGACGGGTCAGACGGGTCGGACGCGTCAGACCCGTCCGCCTCCGTGCTCGATACACCTCAGGACGTCCAGCGCCACGCGCAACGCCTCACGACCTTCCCGACCCGAGACCAAGGGGGAACGGCGGGTGGCGACGCTTTCCAAAAAGGCCGAGAGCTGGGCCTTCAGCGGCTCCTCTTTCTCGATGGCCAGGGTCTGGACGTCGATCGCCGGAAGGCCCGTCGCGCTCGCCGCGCCCAGCCGGCGGGCCATGACCACTTCCTGCTTCTGATAGTCCAATGAAAAATAGGCGTCCGACTGGAAAACCCTGAGTTTGCGCAGGGGCTCCTTGGACACCCGGCTCGCGGTCACGTTCGCCACGCAGCCGTCGGCGAACTCCAACCGGCCGTTCGCGATGTCGATGTTGGAGGTCAGCACCGGCACGCCGACGGCGCGAATGTCGACGATGGGCGAGCGTACGAGACTCAGGATGATATCCAGATCGTGGATCATGAGATCGAGAATGACGTGTACGTCCGTGCCGCGGCCGACAAACGGGCCCAGACGGTGCGACTCGATGAATCGCGGGTGGCCCAAGCGGGACACCAGCGCCCGCACGGCCCCGTTGAACCGCTCCAAATGCCCGATCTGAATGATGCGCCCCCGCGTCTCGGCCAGTTCGACCAGACGGTCCGCCTCCTCCAGCGTGACGGTCATCGGTTTTTCGAGCAAGACATCGAGTCCCGCCGCCAGACACTCCCCCGCCACTTCGGCGTGCAGACTGGTCGGCACCACCACGCTGACCGCATCCACCAGACCCAGTAAATCCCGATATTGGGTATAGGCGGTCGTGCCGGTGGCGGCCGCCACCTCGGCGGCGCGGGCCGGATCCACGTCGGCCACGCCGATCAGTTGCGCGCCGGGCAATTCGGCATACAAACGCGCGTGATGTCGGCCCAAATAGCCGACGCCGATCACCCCGACTTTGATGCGATCAGTCGTCATCCATCATCCTCCGCTTCTCCCGACACGCCGACCACCGCGATCTTGGCCTCTTTCGCGGCCGCAAGCAACTCGGCCTTGTCCAACAGCAGCGTCTTGCCGGCCTCCAGGGCCAGGACCGCGGCGCCCACCTCCCGCATCGAGGCGATCGTGTCGGGGCCCACCGCCGGAATGTCGAACCGCAAATCCTGTTGGGGCTTGGCCATTTTGACCACCACCGCCCCGCCGCGGGCCAGCGCACCGCCCCGGCGGATCGCCTCGTCGGTGCCCTCGATCGCTTCCACCGCGACGACCGTTCGGTTCTTCACCACCACGCACTGCCCGATCTCCAGCCGGCCGATGGCCCTGACCATCGTCATCCCGAAACGGATGTCTTCCCATTGCTCGGCCGACGGTCGCGTCGTGAGCACCCCCGGTTGAGCGATCAACTCGGGCAGGTACCGGGTCGCGTCGCCGACCGTGATGCCTTCCGATTCCAATTCGGCCGCCACCGCGCGCAGCAGCATATCGTCTTTGAAATGCCGGACGCGGGCCAGGACTTTGACCGCCCGCCAGTCCGGGCGGTACTCGGTGAACATCCGGGTCTTGGTGATCCCGCCCGCCATCACCACCGTGCGGATCCCCGCCGTCTTGAAATGATCGATCAGGTGCCCCAATTGACCGACCTTGATCCAGTGCAGTTCCTCGACGTGATCGCCCAGCAATTCGGGTGTTTCCCCACGGTGCGCCACGGCGGTCACCGCAAAACCCGCCTGTCGGGCCGCATCGGCGAAGAGCAGCGGGAACCGTCCGTTGCCGGCGATGAGCCCGAGTTTAGGGAGGGGCATGTTGGGTAAAAGCGTTGTGTGTTGTTCGCCGAACAACGGATACCACCTTCGTCATTTGCCGAACAACGCCTTTTCTCACCGAGAAATTCCCCGCTCAGACGCTTCCACGAAACGGACCAATTCCTCGACGTCCGCCTGGCCGGGCCACTCCTCGCGCGTCCGATTGATCGCCTCCTTGATCGGCAGGTGCGACTGAAACAGGAGGCGATAGGCGCGTTTGAGCGCGGCGAGTCGCTCGTCGGAAAACCCGTGGCGCTTGAGCCCGATCAAGTTCAGCCCATACAGCTTGGCGCGGTTGCCGACCGCCGACACGAAGGGCGGCACGTCCTGCGCGACCGCCGAGCAGCCCCCGATCATCGCGTACGCGCCGATCCGGACGAATTGGTGCACGCCGCTCAATCCGCCCAGGACGGCGTGATCCCCGATTTCGATGTGGCCCGCCAGCGTGGCGGCATTGGCCATGATGACGTGATCGCCCACCCGGCAATCGTGCGCCACGTGGACATACGCCATGAGGAAATTGTCGTTCCCGATGCGGGTCACGCCGCCCCCGTGATGCGTGCCCCGGTTGAGCGTGACGAATTCCCGGAACGTATTCCGGCTTCCGATGATCAGGTGCGTCTCCTCGCCGCCGAATTTGAGATCCTGCGGCGGGGTGCCTGCCGAGACGAAATGCGAAAACACGCACGCCTCGCCGATCTCGGTCCAGCCTTCGATCACCACGTGCGCGCCGATCGTCGTGCCGGCGCCGATGCGCACATGCTCGCCGATCACGGTATAGGGGCCCACCGTCACGTCATCGGCCAATCGGGCGCCGGGGTGGATCAGGGCGGTCGGGTGGCGGCTCATGTCGCGGCCCGGGGCGAGAGCATGGCTTTAAACTCCATCTCACACACCAACGCATCCTCGACGTAGGCCTCGCCGCGCAGCCGCCAATACGGGTGGCGCTTGTGCAGCAGCGTGACTTCCAGCCGCAGTTGATCCCCCGGGACCACCGGTTTGCGGAACTTGGCGCGATCGATGCCCACGAAGATCACCAGACAGTCCTCGGTTTCCTTGGCGGTTTGAAATGCCAGAATGCCGCCGACCTGCGCCAGCGCTTCGAGCACCAGCACGCCGGGCATGATCGGCTGGCCCGGAAAGTGGCCCTGAAAGAACGGCTCGTTGATGGTCACGTTCTTGATCGCGACCGCCCGCCCGTCGTCGACCGACAGCACGCGGTCGACGAGCAAGAACGGATACCGATGGGGCAGAATCTTCAGAATCGCATTCGCGTCAAGCATGGGGAGACTCCACACACGTTGTTCGTGATTCGTTCATCGTTGTTCGTCCGAACGACAAACAGCCGACACCGAATCACGCCGTTATCCCGTCCCGTCCACCCGCCGTTCCAATTCCGCGATTCGCGCTTCCAGTTGCTTGATCGTGCGACGCATCTGCGGCAAGGTGGCCAGCGTGGCTTGGACACGCAGCCAGGTCTGATGAGGCATCGCGGGACTCCCTGAGACGATCTGGCCCGCCGCGAGATCGGCGGCGACCCCCGATTGCGCGCCCACCATCGCCCCGTCGCCGATGGTCAGATGGCCGACCACGCCGACCTGCCCCGCCAGCACGACGCCGCGGCCCAACTCGGTGCTGCCTGAGATGCCCGCCTGCGCAACCAGCAAACAGTCTTCGCCGACGACGACATTGTGCGCGATTTGGACGAGGTTGTCGACCTTGGCGCCGCGTTTGATGCGGGTGATGCCGAGCGCCGCGCGATCGACGCAGACGTTGGCGCCCAACTCGACGTCGTCCTCGATGACCACCCGGCCGACCTGGAGAATTTTTTCGTGGCGCCCGTTGCGGGTCGCGAATCCGAACCCGTCGGCCCCGATCACCACTCCGCTGTGCAGAATCACCCGGCACCCGATCGTGGAGTCGTCGCGGATCGTCACGTTCGGATACACCAGCGTGTCGTCGCCGATCGTGACGTCGTCGCCCACCGCAACCCCGGCCAACAGCGTGACGCGGTCACCGAGTCTCGCGCGACGGCCCACGCTCACGAAGGGCCCGATGGTCGGCTCGGCCCCCACCACCGCGTCGGGCGCCAGGACCGCCTGGGCATGGACCCCACCCGCCCGATACGGCCGCTCATGAAACCAGCGCACGATACGGCTGAAGGCATAATACGGCTCCTCGACCTCGATTCGACCGATGCCCGAACTCGCCTGCGAGGGCGCCAGCACCACGCCCGAGGCCTGCGTGCGCGCCAAATCCGCCGCATACTTGGCATTGGCCAGAAACGTGACGTGGCCCGGCTCGGCCTCGCGGAGACCCGCCACCCCGGTGATCGGCCGGTCGTCCCCGCGCAGAACGCCGCCGACGTGGGCGGCGAGGAAAGACAGCGTCGTGGTTTGAGTCGGCATGGTGGCGTTCGTCGAGCGTTGTTCGTTGAACGAACACCGCCCTACTTCATCTCCTTATCCAATTCCGCCAAGACCTTGTCGGTGATCGCCAACGTCTCCTTGGCGTACAAGACGCTGCTCACCTCGGCGGGCGCGCCGGAGCCCTTGTCGAAGACCAGCGTGTAGCCGTCCCGTTCCGCCACGCGCTTGACCACCGCCTGAAGCTGACGATGGAAGTCGTTGAGCACGTCGGTCTTTTTCTCCTGAATTTCCTTGGTGAGATCGCCGGCCTTTTTTTGATAGGCAATGAATCGCTTCTGGAGATCTTCCTGCTTGGCTTTTCGGGCGTCGGGGCTTAAGACGCCGGCCTGTTTCTCCAGACTGTCTTCCAGATCTTTGAGCTCGCCTTCCTCCAGATCGATGATTTTCTGCCGGCTTTTGACGAACTCCTCCAACTGCCCTTTCGTCTTCTTGCCGATTTTCGATTGCTCGAACACCTTGAGGGCATCAATGTAGCCGACCTTGAGGGTTTCGGCGGTCTGCGCCCACGCCGGCACACCCAGGATCAACCCGACGATTCCCCCCAGTACCGCCCACCGCGCCATGACGGTGGTCATCCGATTCTGTGTCCGTTTCACCCTTGCCTCCTCGTCGTCAAAACACGGTCCCGATCGTAAATTCAGGGAAGAGCCCCCGTTTCTCATCGCACTGGGGGTCGAGATTGTACCCCCATTCCAGCCGAATCGGCCCGATCGGCAGCAGCATGCGGATCCCGAATCCCGCGCTGTACCGAAGGCTCCGGACCGAAATCGTATTCCCTGCGGCGCAGGTGCGGTCGGTGCGACCCCAGGTGATCCGCTCGCCGCGGTCATAGCCTCGCCCGGCGTCGAAGAAGATGACACCCTTCATCTTGGCCTCCGCCACCAGCGGGAACACATATTCGGCGTTCATGATCACGACTTTATTGCCCCCCAAGACATCGCGCGTCAGCTCATCGATCGGTCCGGCATGACCGAATTCAAACCCCCGGATGGAGTTGATGCCACCGACCACGAAGCGCTCGCTGAAGGGAATGCGGCCGCCGCCTAAATAGCCGAGACGGAGATGCACCGACAAGACGGTGGTCCACTTCATCGGGAAGAAGGCGCTGTGATCGCTGACCACCCGATAAAACCGATTATCGCCCCGCAGCGGACCTCCGGCATATTCCAGCGAGAGCGAGTGCCGCTGACCCTCGCGCGGATCGAACGCGACATCCCGGGTGTCCCGCGTGAGCGACAATCCGAGGCTGCTCGTCGTCACCTTCCCCAACGCGGCCGCTTCGACGACCGGCGGCGGCGCGATCGGCGCGACCAGCTGGAGACCGGTCAGCGGGTCAATGACCGGATTCCCGGAACCATCCACCACCCCCCGGGTGGCAAGGTCGAAGACTTTGGTCGTTTCACGCGTATAGGTGAGGCCTGCCGTCACGTACTCGACAAAGGCCTTGCCCAGGCTGAGCGAGCCGCCGGTGCGGCTGTCCTTATAACTGGAGTACTTGCGCTCTTGGGAAAACAGGTCCACGGTGCCCGAAACCGGGTAGTCCAAGAGATACGGCTCGCGGAACGTCAGCGTGTAATTGGTCGTCCGCTTGGTGCTCTTTTCCAGCCGGGCGCGCAGCAATTGTCCCCGGCCGAATAGATTACCCTGCGTGACGTCGGTCTGAAAGACGGGACCATCCACCGAGCTGTAGCCCCCTCCCACGCTGAAGGTGCCGGTCGGTTTCTCCTTCACCCGGACGGTCAGGTCCATCTGATCGTCCCCGATGGGATTGGGCAGGATTTCCACGTTCTCGAAGAAGTTGAGGTTGTTGATGCGCTGAAAGCTACGTTTGAGGGCCTTCGTGTTGACCAACTCGCGCTCGGCCACCCGCAGTTCCCGCCGGATGACCTTATCGTAGGTCTTCTCATGGCCGGTAATTGTGATTGTGCGCACCGTCACCGGCAATCCCTCGCGGATCTCGTACGTGAGATCGATCTTCCGGGTCTCCGGATGCGGCACGAATTGTGGGCGAATATCCACGAAGGCATACCCGCGCTCGCCGTAGCGGTCGGTCAACGTGGTGATGTCCTCGCGCAGCAGATTGCGACGGAAAATCTCCCCCTCACGGAGCGCCAATCCCGTTTCGAGCTCGGCGGCCGAAAAGAGCGCATGCCCGCTCAACCGGATCCGCTCCACCCGATACTGCTCCCCCTCCACGATCGGAAAGACCACCCGCACCCGGTTGGGTTTCCGCAAGGGAACGACCCGCGGGGTGCCGATCTGGATTTGCACGTAGCCCTCGTTGAGATACAAATCCCGCAGTCGCTCAACGTCCTGCTCGAGATCATCGGGTTTATAGATACCCTTGCTGGTGATCCACGACGTCAACCAGCGATAGGGCTTGGTGGTAAGCGTCTTCTGCAATCGCTTGGCTTTGAGGCGCCGGTTGCCCTCGAAGACCACCTCCCGAATTTTGGCGCGACGGCCCTCCGTGATCACGAACGTCACCGAGACCGCGCCCGCCCCAGCCGCCTTGGTGACCGGAATCACGGTCGCCTCGGCATAGCCCTCACTGATGTAGTACTGCCGAAGCTTCGCCGCGGCGGCGCTCACCGCCCGCAGATCGATGAACGTCTCGGCGTTCAGCGTGACCTGCTCCTTGAGCTTGTCCTCCCCGATGGCGTCATATCCCTCATATCGCACCTGGGTCAAGCGCGGCCGTTCGGTCACGACGATGGTCACGGCAATCCCGTCCGCGACCGGTTCCTGGTCGATCGAGACCTCGTCGAAATATCCCATGCGATACACGGCCTTGATGGCTTCGCGGACGCGATCGGCGTCGGCCGTCGCGCCCACCGTCAGGCCGCTCCGGCTCACGATCGTCGCGCTCTCGATCTGCTGCGCGCCTGTAACCGTCAGGGACACGATCGGAGACCCCTCGGCCCAAGCGGGGCTCGGCCATCCGATGGCCAGGACCAACCAGAGACCGAGCGCGGTCGGCAGCCCGATCGACCGCATCATGCCGGAAAAAGGGAACGGAGATCGCGCGGCTTCGCACTCACTCGCTGGACAACGGAAGACGATCTCAACCCGCCAGTCGCCGGGACATTCCGGGTCGAACCGGCGGGGGAGCATTCCGCGGCCGTATGCGGCGGCCGGGGCCGATCTCGGCGGCGGCTTGCCAGGCCGCACGCGCCGCGCCGATCATGCCGGCGGCGGGCCCCAACCTCGCGCGCCGGATGATCACGCCGCGAGCCGCAGGCCGAATCGCCCGTCGGGCGATTTCCTGAGACATGGCGGGGCGAAACAGCAGCCAGGCCCGGCTCAGTCCGCCTCCCACCACGATCAGGGTGGGATTGAGCAGGTTGATCAGATTGGCGCACAGAATGCCCAGCGCCCAGCCCATCTCGCCGAAGACCGCGCGCGCCTCCCGGTCCCCTTCGCGCGCCTGACGCGCGAGCAGCGCCCCAGACAACGCGGCCGGATCATGACCGGTGCGACGATGATAATTGGCCATCAGGCCGGTGGCCGAGGCGTACGCCTCCACACAGCCGGTGTTTCCGCATCCACAGGTCGGCCCATTTGGATCGATGGTCTGGTGCCCGATTTCACCCGCGATCCCATCCCGGCCGTGGAGGACCGATCCGTCGATCACCAGCCCTCCCCCGACCCCGGTCCCGAGCGTCACCATCACCATCACCCCCGCCCCCCCGCGCCCGGCCCCCAACCACGCTTCTCCCAAGGCCGCGGCGTTGGCGTCGTTCTCCAAGATCAAGGGGACGGTCACCTCGCGCTGGAGCAGACGCCGGATCGGGACATTGCGCCAGTCGGGAAAATTCGGGGACCCCACGACCAGACCGCGATCGCGTTGAATGAACCCCGGGACGCCGAGCCCTACCGCCGCGAGCGGGCCGTCCTCCCCGCACGCGCGGCGCACCGCCGCTTTCAGTTGCGCGAGCACCGCCGCTTGGCCGCGATCCGTCACCGGGATCGTCTCCGGCCGTTCGTCGACCTGACCGTCCTCCGCCATGCGAATCAATCGAATGCCGGTTCCTCCCAGGTCGATCCCGAGTGTCACCGGTCGACGGCGGGTGGAGGCCGCCCGTTTAGGCATGCCCTTCTCCCATTTCGGAGTTATCTTCCTCGGGCGACCCGTAGTCGATCTCGCCGTCTCCCAGCGAGGCCTGCAACTCGGCCACATCGTCCTGAAGATCGGCCACCGCAATCGTCAACCGCTCGATTTTTTGGATGGCGTCCTTGATGTGTCCGGCCAAGCGCTCGATGTCCCGTCGCAACTCGGTCAGCCCGTCATCGAGACCGGCCCGATCGCCGGAGGACGCCGGCCGCCGACGTGTCGCCGTCGGGGCCGGGGATCGCCCGACGATGCGCACCGGCTTCAGCCCTCGCGGCGTTCCCGCGCGGCGCGAGCCGCCACCGGGGCGGGGTTTACGTGATTTCACCAGATTCCTCCTCTGCCGGCCCCGATCGCATCCCGGTTCCGGCGCTCACCGAGCCGTCGGTCCCCACCACGCCGCACGAGCCGCCGTTGATCCCGATTGAACTGACCCTGTATCCCCACCCGCCGATCCATCCCGCTTCGTCGACGGCGCAGCCGGCGCTCGGCAGACCGACGCACACCCTGTCGGCGATCGGTGACGCGCCGGTCAATCATGTTCCGGATCGAGCAAGTGATGATCCGCAAAGCTAAAGTACTGCTCGGCTCCCACCACGATATGGTCCAGCATCGGAATGCCCAGCAGGCGACCGCACGCCGCCAACCGATGCGTCAACTCCCGATCCTCGCGACTGGGCTGTTCGTCCCCGCTCGGATGATTGTGCAAGAACACCACGGCCGCCGCCGAGGCCTGAACGGCCGGGGCGAACGCCTCCCGCGGATGGACGAGGCTGGCGGTCAGGCTCCCCTCGGAGACGGTGTGCTCCAGGACCACGCGGTGTTTCCCATCGAGATACAGGCCGACGAACCGCTCCTGCTTGAGCCCTTTGAACAGCGGAGCGAAATGGGCGAAGACGACGGCACTCGAGTCGATGCGCGTCCCCACCTTCAACGGGAACGAGGCGACGCGACGGCCGATCTCCTGCGCCGCCTTCAACTGAGCCGCCTTGGCGGGACCGACGCCGCCGATTCGGCAGAGTTGCGCCACGGTCGCGCCCACCACGTTCCGCAGATCGCCGAATTCGGACAGGAGCGCGCGGGCCAGATCCACGGCACTCTGCCGTTGCCGTCCGCTACGCAAGAGAATCGCGACCAACTGCGCATCGGAAAGCTCCGCCGCGCCCCGCGCCATCAAGCGTTCCCGCGGACGTTCATCCGAAGGCCACGTCGAAATCGGATCGGAAGGGACATCACGTGCGGCGGACGGCGATGCGGCTTTACCCTGCGTCGACATTTTTTGACGCGCTCCGCCAATTCGATGACGATGGAGAACCCAAACCACCGACGAACGATCCCCCCGGTCCATTTTTGAGCACGCGCCCGACCAAGCCGCCGGTGGCATCGTCCTTGCTATTTATCAGCCACAACATGTCTACCCCACCCAAGGAGTCGCCGATGACCTGTCCCAAGTGCAGCGGAATGATGTACAGCGAACGACTCTCCGATTTCTTTCTCACCTTTTACGCCTGGAAGTGCGTGAACTGCGGGTCCATCGTGGACCACACCATTCTCGAAAATCAACGCAAAGCCAAACCGTCACTCGCGTCCCGCTAACAGGGTGCTGAAAAAGTCCGCACCCTGCTTTCCCAGGGGCTCGCGCCCTGAGGACGGCCTCCGAAAAACAGGGCCTGTGACCCCTCGAAGGGGGCTTACCCCCTTCGAGCAACCCCGGCGCAGGCCTTTTTGAGCCGCCTGCTACGGCCGCAGAGGCGCCGATTCACCCGGCTCTCGCTCGCCGGACCCGCTCATTGGACAGGTCGTCATCGGAAAGTCGAACGCCAATTCCCGGGGATCGTCGATCACCGTGACGCCGAGAATCTTGAGGGTCGATCGGCCGCACGGCAAGGCAGCCGGCTCGAACAATAAGACGCCTTCAACCACCTCACCCGACTCAAGCCGTGTCGGGGCCATCCGCATCGCGCGGATAGCCGCCAATTCCCGCTTGACCACGGACGGAGCCTTCGCCACGACTTCAATCGAATGCTCGGGCGCACCGCCGCGTCGATAGAGGCGAACGAGCGCGGCGTCGGTCAGAACCGGTGAAACCCGCCCCGAGGCCTCCTCGAGCACGGAGGACTGCAGATCGACGGAGAGCGAACGGGCCGTTCGATTGTCCACACGCACCAGAAACGCCACGAGGTATGCACTGACATCGACGCCGTAGCGGCGACGATCTTCCGCCCCCAGACGGGTATCCAGAGGCCGAACCTCCACGCGGATGTCGCGATCGTGGACGGACGGGGCGAGGGGGAGCGGGTCAAGAACGGGCGGTCGCAATCCACAGGCGGCCAGCACAAACGTCGCGCCGATCCACCATCCGATCGTACCGGCGAAGGATACGCTGCCACGGGATTTAAAATCCATCGTTACGTCTTGCAGATCCCGAAGAGGCAAGGTGCGGCATTATAGCGAAAAGGGGCAAACCATGTCAAAACGCGGCCCGGGAGGATCAGGCCGTCCGTTTGAGCAGCTTGCCCTGGGCGCCCGGCCAGATCAGCAGGAGCGGGCTCGCCACAAAAATCGAGGAATAGCTGCCAACGACCACTCCGAGCAACAAGGCCAACGCGAAGTCGTGGATGACTTCGCCTCCGAAGAAGAACAACGCGATCAGGACCAGGAACACGGTCAGCGACACCACGATCGTCCGTGACAACACTTGGTTGATCCCCTGATTGATGACCTGCGCCAACGGATCGCGGCGCCGGGTCCGCAGAATTTCCCGGATGCGGTCGAAGACCACGACCGTATCGGTGAGCG
>JBDSOK010000097.1:0-3988 GCA_039914845.1 Nitrospiria bacterium
CGCCTGGGGTCGCATTGGCCGTGCCGGGTTGGTGATTCTCTAAGAGGAGAGCGATGGAGCAGGAGGGATCGGATCACGGCGAACTGGATCACATCGAGGTCACGGTCCTGGGCCGCTGCGTCGAGGATTATTGCGGCTCGGCCGAATTATTGTGGACCCTGCGGTCGCTGATTCCCGCGCTGTCCAACCGGGCGGTGCTGGTTCGGCGGGGCGTGGGGATTCTGGAAAAACTCCTGCTGGCCGGCTTGATCGCGCCGTACGTCCGCGTGGCGGAGTCTTCGTCTCCGTTTGCGCCCGCCGACGGCGATCCGGAATCCATCGTCGCGGCCGTCGAGCGCGAGCAGTTGCTCAGCCCCGACGGGCCGTCCAAGCAGAGTTATTGGTTTGCCGCCACGCCGTCCGGCGTCGCCGTGTATTTCGAACGGCGGGAGCCCGCGGGCTGATCGAGGTGACCGCGCTCGTCAGAGCGTGAACAGCGGGGCCGGCGGCCCCGGTTTGGGATCGCCGGGATAGAGTACCCGCTCGAGAAACAGGCCGGCGGCGGGGGCCGTCCATTGCGGAATCTGCACGGTGTACCGGCGGCCCAATTCGTCCACCGACAATCCCGCGTCCGCCTCGCCCAGGCCGATCTTCACCAGCACGCCGACCATGCGGCGGACCATCTTCCACAGAAAGTGCGAGGCGGCGACCCGGATGAGGAGCAGATCCCCGTGCCGGGTCATGGTAACCCGGTCGACGTTGACTCGCGTCGAGCCGTCTTCCTTGCGCGCGTCGGCGAACGCCAGATAATCGTGCAGACCCACGAAGGGGGCGAGCGAGCGCTCCATGGCGGCCAGGTCGAGCCGCTCCTTGACCCACCAGCAATACGCTTTGGCGAACGCGGTGCGGCGCAGGGCGACCTGATACAGGTAATAGCGGCCGACCGCGGCGTGGCGGGCGTGAAAGTCGGGGGCGGCGGGCTCCACCCGCAGGATGTTGACGTCTTTGGAGAGCCGGCGATTGAGCTCGCGGAACACGTCATCCGGCGCGATCGCCCGGGCGGTATGCAGCGAGACCACCTGTCCCAGCGCGTGGACCCCGGCGTCGGTCCGTCCCGCTCCCGCCATCTGATAGGCGGCCGGGAACAACTCGTTCAGCGCGTTTTTGATGACTTCCTGGACGGTGAACGCGTTGCTTTGCTCCTGCCAGCCGCGATACCGCGATCCGTCGTACTCGACGATCAGCTTGAAATGTCCCCCCGTCGGCGGCCGAACGGGTTCGGGTTTGGGCGGCAGGGTCGGCCGCCGCGCGGGCGGAGCCGGCCGTGCGGACCGGGGACGAGGGGGGGATGTCCCCGGTCGGGTGGACGGCGGACGGCGGGGACGATCGATCACGAGTACAGCGCCTCGACGTCGGCGCGGACGGCGACCCCGCGTGTCCGCAGCGCCTCGGCCACCGACCGCGCGGGCAGACCGATGACCGTGAATCGATCGCCCTCGACGCGATCGATCAGGCCCGCGCCGGCGCCCTGCAACGCGTACGCGCCGGCCTTATCCATCGATTCGCCGGTGCGCAGATACGCGTCGATCTCCCGATCGCCGAGCGCCCGCATCCACACCGCGGCGCGTTCGGCCCACACCGTCTCGGGGTATCCCGGCGCCAGAATCGCCACCGCGGTGATGACCCGGTGGTCGCGCCCGCCCAGCCGCCGCAGCATGCGACGGGCGTCGGCGGCATCGAGGGGCTTGCCCAGGACCTCGTCGTCGACGACCACCACCGTGTCGCTGCCCAGCACCACCGCGTCCGCGGCCCCGATCGAGCGCGCTTTGCCCAGCGCGAAGCGCGCGGCCTGAGCCTCCGGCGATTCGTCGGCTTCGGGAATTTCGTCGTAGCGCGGGGAGACGGATTCGAACGGCACGCCCAGCGCCGTCAGAATCTCCCGCCGGCGCGGCGAGGTGGAGGCGAGAATCAGACGCACGCGGGTGAGGCCGAGCTGAAGACCGGGTCGAGAACGGGGGTCTCCGAGTCGATCAGCGGGGCCAGCAGGCGGCGAACCTCTTCCAGGTCACGGGCCTGAACGAGCCGGGCGCGGATACCGGGTTGGTCTTCCCGCCCCTTGGCGTACCACCCCAGGTGCTTGCGCATCACGGTGAAGGGAGCCGGGCCTCTGAGGTGGTCGAAGAGCGCCGCATGTTCCCAGGCGACGCGCCAGCGCTCGGCCGCGTCCGGGACGGAGAGATCGGGCGGGGGCGCCGTGCCGGCGCAGGCGGCCCGGATCGCCGCGGAGGCTCGGAAGAACCAGGGGTTGCCCAGCGCGCCGCGACCGACCAAGACGCCGTCCACCCCATAATCCCGCACGCGGCGGACGACGTCGGCGGGAGTCAGCAGGTCGCCGTTGCCGATCAGCAACGTGTCCGATCCGCGCACGAGCTCGGCCGCGCGGCCGATGGCGTCCCAGTCGGCCTCGCCCTGATACCGTTGCGCCAGCGTGCGCCCGTGGAGGGAAATGGCCGCGGGCCGGGTCTCCAGCAGGCGACCGATCCAGGAGTCGACCACGACGCGATCGTATCCCAACCGGGTCTTGACCGAGACCGGCAGCGGCCGCCGAGGCCGATCGGTTTCGCCGCCCCGGGCGCGGCTCATCACCGCCGCGACGGTCGCGTCCGGCAATCCCACCGAGGCGAGCGGGCGGCCGTCGCACCAATCGCGGATGCCCGCCTGCGCGGCGCGAATGATCGCCTCCGCGCGGTCGGGTGTCTGGATGAGACCGGCGCCGCAGCCGTGCGCCGCCACCGCTTTGTCCGGGCATCCCATATTGATGTCGAGGCCGTCGAAGCCCAGGGCGGCCACAATATGCGCCACCTTGTAAAAGGCCTCCGGTTCGGCCCCGAAGACCTGCGCGACGATCGGGCGCTCGGATTCCCCGTAGTCCAAGTGGCGCAGCACCGCCGGAATACCGCGGCAGATGCCTTCCACGTGGGTGAACTCGGTCATCATCAGGTCGGGCGAGCCGTGGCGGGCGGTGATCGCGCGGAAGGCGGCGTCCGTCACGCCGTCCATCGGCGATAGCCCGACGATCGGCCGCGGCAGGGTCTGCCAGAACATGTGGGAACTGATGTCCATGTCGCCTCGCGAAAGCGCTGTACCTTACGCGAGGTCCGGCCTCCCTGTCAAACGCGGTCCCGGCTTGTGATTTGGCCGGTCTTTTGATTATTCTGGTTGGGGCCGTGCGATGACCGGCCAAGGAGGAGAGGCGTGATTCGGACGATCAAAGAGTTCTTCGAAAGCCAAATTCAAGCGCCGTCGGCCTCGTCGCCTGCGTCCGAGCGAGCGCTCCAATTGGCGACCGCCGCGCTCCTCATGGAGGTCTCGCGGGCCGATCATGACGTCAAAGACGACGAGCGGCGAGCCATCAGCGATGCGGTGAGCGGCCTCTTCGCGCTGTCTCCGGACGACACGGAGGCATTGCTGCGCCTGGCGGAGGAAGAGGCCGCGGCGGCCGTCTCGACCTATCAATTCACCGCCCTAATCGACAAGCAGTTCTCGCCAGAACAGAAACTCCGCGTCGTCGAGCTGCTCTGGCGGGTCGCCTATGCCGACGCCGAGAAGGACCGGCACGAGGAACACTTGATCCGCCGCATCGCCGATCTCCTGCACGTGTCGCACAAGGATTTCATCGCCGCCAAGCTGGCCGTTAGGCCCCGCGACCCAGAGTCGAGGTAATGCCTACTCGGAGCCCGGCTCCGGCGCTGCCGGGCGATAGCCTCCCCCAGATCGTCCCCAGCGAGGTCTGTCTCCGCTGCGACGTCTGCTGCCGTTTTCCCGAGCGCGAGAGTTTCCTGCGGCCCTATTTCACCGCCGAGGAGCGCGAGCGCGCGATCGCGCACGGGCTCGCGCCGGAGCACCTGCCCGAGGCACGGGGCGGCCGCATTCGGCTCGTGCCCCATCCTGCGGGCGAAGGCTGCCTCTGCCCGTCGTTCGACCCCGTGACCCAGCACTGCGCGATCTA
>JBDSOK010000124.1:0-12570 GCA_039914845.1 Nitrospiria bacterium
GCGCGCGCGAGCGGCTGTACATCACCTGCACGAATCTCCGGCGGTTGTACGGATCGGTCCAGTTCAACGCGCCCTCGCGATTTGTGGAAGAGATTCCCGAAGAGTTACGATACGAAGTTCAGGTCGAAGGCTCGAAGGTCGATACGCTCTGGGAACGGGACGCCAAGCGCAGCACGGGCACCCGGCCCGTCTTGCGGAGCGTGCCGAGGCCCGCGGGCAATCCGTACAGTCAGGTGGTGGAGGACTCTCCGTATGCGGTGGGTGTTCGGGTCCGGCACCCGGTATGGGGGGTGGGAACGATCCAGCGGAGCGAGGGCGTGGGAGATGAGGCCAAGGTCATCGTCTCATTCAAATCGGCGGGCACCAAAAAGCTGGCCGTAAAATTCGCGCGGCTGGAACCGGCGTAAGGACACGAGCATGGATGTGACGCGGGAGCAGGTCGAGCATGTGGCCAAGTTGGCGCGGTTGGCGATCGGCGAGGAGGAGAAGGCGACGTTCGCTCGTCAGCTTTCGTCGATTCTGACCTACGTGGAGGCGCTCAACGCGCTCGACACCTCGGGCGTCGAGCCGACGTCGCATGTCATCCCGGTGCGGAACGTCTTCCGCGACGATGAGGTGCGGCCCTCGCTGAGCCGAGAGGATGCGCTGGCCAACGCGCCGGATCAGTCGGGCGGGTGTTTTCGGGTGCCGAAGATCATTGAATAGGCGCCCGTCCATGAACGGCCATCTGCGGCGTTGCCATTCCTGAACGGGCTTTATCGGTGGGGACGATGGGGGAAGGGCTGACATGTTGCGAATGATGTTGCGATCGAAGATCCATCGCGCCACGGTGACCGGCGCGGATTTGGATTATGAAGGCAGTCTCACCCTCGATGAGTATCTGATCGAGGCCGCCGGAATGTTGCCGTATGAACAGATCATGGTGTCCAACGTGCAGAACGGCGAACGGTTCGAGACCTACGTGATCCCGGGGCCGCGCGGATCGGGCGTGGTCTGTTTGAACGGCCCGACCGCGCGTAAGGCGATGATCGGCGATGTGATCATTATTTTTTGCTACGAGTATTACGGGCCGGACGAACTGGCGCAGTACAAACCGACCATCGTCAGGGTCGATGAAAAAAATCGGGTCAAGTCCTAGACTATGCTGATCGACGCGCTCCAGCGGCCCCACGCGGCCTTCATCGATGCGTTGACCCGTCGGTTCCCGCAGGCCCAGGTGTATCTGGTGGGCGGCGCGGTGCGCGACGCGATGCTGGGTCGCCCGACGAAAGATCTGGACTTCGTGGTCCGCGGCGTGCCGGGCGATCATCTGGCCCGATTTCTGGGCGGGCTGGGGCGCGTCCATTACGTCGGCAAGACGTTCGGCGTCTATAAATTCGTGCCCGAGGGCTGGGATCCTGCGGAGGCGCTCGACGTCGCGTTGCCGCGGACCGAGCATTCCGACAGTCTGTCCGGCGCCTACCGGGAATTTTCAGTCCAGTCGGATCCCGCACTGCCGATCGAGGACGATTTGGGACGGCGCGATTTCACCGCCAACGCCATGGCCTTGAACGCGGCCACCGGCGAGTTGGTCGATCCGTATGACGGCAAGGGCGACGTGTGTAAGCGACGGCTCCGCGCGGTCGGCACTCCCGATCAGCGGTTCGCGGAGGATTACTCGCGCATGCTGCGTGGGCTCCGTCTGGCGTGCGAATTGAATTTCGAGTGGGAGGCGGGCACCTGGGCCTCGTTGTGTCGTCTGATGCCCCGCATCAATACGACGCGACGCGAAGAGTTCCTGGTTCCGCGCGAGACGGTGGGACGCGAGTTGGTCCGGGCGTTTGCCGCCGATCCGGTCCATGCGCTGGATCTCTGGGAGGAGAGCGGCGCGATCGCGGCGGTGATGCCGGAGTTGATTCCCATGCGCGGCTGTCCCCAGCCGCCCAATTATCACGCCGAAGGCGATGTGTGGACCCATACCCGTCTGGCGCTGGAGCGCGTCACCTCGCCCGAGTTCTCGGCCGAATGGCCGGGCGGGCGGCCGAACGCCGAGGTGATCTTCGCCGTGCTGCTCCACGATGTCGCCAAGCCGGCGACCATCGCCACGCCGGAGAAGGACGGCACCGATCGCATCCGTTTTCACGGTCACGACCGCGTGGGAGCGGGGATGGCGCGCGCAATCTGCGAACGGCTCAAGCTCTCGCAGTTTCCCCACGAGTCCGATTGGCATATCGACGCCGAGCGCCTGGCCTGGCTGGTGGCGCATCATCTCCTGCTCGTGAACGGCGAAATCGAGGCGATGAAGCACTCGACCATCGAGCGATATTTCTTCGCCGATCCGAAGGCGGGCGAGGAGCTCCTGATGCTCATGTGGGCCGACGGCTCGGCCACGCTGCCGCCGTCCGGCACACCGGACCTGACCAATTACCGGGCGATGCGCGCGCGAATCGCGAAGCTCCTGGAACTGGACCGCAACCGCAAGGGCCTTCCGCCCCCGGTGATCGACGGGCGCCGGATCATGACCGAGTTCAATCTGGCGCCGGGACCGGCGGTGGGCAAGTATCTGGCCCTGGTGCGGGAGGCGCAATTGGCGGGGGAGATTGCGACGGCGGATGACGCCGTGACCTGGCTGCGTCGGCACGCGGGAGCGGCGGCGTGAGCGGCGAACTGTGGGGGTTGACGATCCACGAGGCGCACGCGCGGCTGACCACACGCGAGATCGGCGCGCGGGAGCTGTTGGAGAGCGTCGAGGCGCGGATCGCGGCGGTCGAGGGCGAGGTCCATGCCTATCTGACGCTCTGCCGCGAGACGGCGCGCGCCCAGGCCGACGAGGCCGATCGCCGCTTCCGTTCGGGCGAAGGCATCACGCCGCTGACCGGCGTGCCGATCGCCCTCAAAGACAATCTGTGTACGAACGGCGTCAAAACGACGTGCGCGTCCAAGATCCTGGAACACTTTGTCCCCCCCTACGATGCGACTGTCGTGGCGCGGCTCCGATCCGCGGGCGCGGTGTTCGTGGGCAAGGCCAATATGGACGAATTCGCGATGGGATCGTCCACCGAAAACTCGGCGTTCGGCGGCACGAGCAATCCCTGGGATCGCGCGCGGATTCCCGGCGGCTCGAGCGGCGGCTCGGCGGCGGCGGTGGCCGCGGACGAGTGCCTGGCCGCGCTGGGCTCCGACACCGGCGGGTCGATCCGCCAACCCGCCGCCTGCTGCGGCGTGGTGGGACTCAAGCCCACGTACGGGCGCGTCTCGCGCTACGGTCTGATCGCCTTTGCGTCGTCGCTGGATCAGATCGGTCCGCTGACGAAGGACGTGACCGATTCCGCGCTGATGCTGAACGCGATTGCGGGGCACGACCCGAACGATTCGACGTCGGCCGACGTGCCGCGTCCCGACTTCACGGCGGACGGCGCCGACGTGCGGGGCCTTCGGGTGGGCGTGCCGAAGGAGTACTTCATCCCGGGAATGGATCGTTCGGTGGAGGCCGCGGTCAAGGCCGCGATCGCCGCGTTGGAGCGCGAAGGCGCAATTCCGGTGGAGGTATCGCTGCCCCATACCGAATATGCCGTGGCCGTGTACTACCTCCTGGCCACCGCCGAGGCGAGCTCGAATCTCGCGCGCTACGACGGGGTGCGCTACGGGCACCGCGCCAAAGCGCCGCGCGACCTGTTCGATCTGTACGCGCGGAGCCGCGCCGAGGGATTCGGGCCCGAGGTCAAGCGCCGGATCATGCTGGGCACCTACGCCTTGTCCTCGGGTTACTACGACGCCTATTACGCCAAGGCCCAGCGCGTGCGGACATTGATCAAACAGGATTTCGACCGGGCGTTCGAGCGCGTGGACGTGATCGCGACACCGACCGCGCCGACCCCCGCGTTCCGCGCGGGCGAGAAAACCCAGGACCCGCTGCAAATGTACCTGTCTGATATTTTCACCATCTCGGTCAACCTGGCCGGCGTGCCCGCGCTGTCGCTGCCCTGCGGCTTCTCGCCGGAGGGCCTGCCCATCGGTCTCCAAGTGATCGGCAAGCCGTTCGACGAGGCCACGGTGCTGCGCGCGGGGCTGGCCTATGAGCGGGTTACGGCATGGACGGCGACGAAACCTCACATCGGATGAGCGAATGACCAACGTCGTGACTCCCCAAACTGATTATGAAACCGTCATCGGCCTGGAGGTGCACGCGCAGCTCCTGACCCGCTCCAAGATGTTCTGCGGGTGCGCGACCACGTTCGGCGCGGAGCCCAACACGCAGGTCTGCCCCGTCTGCCTCGGCCTGCCCGGCGTGCTGCCGGTGATCAACCGCGGCGCGGTGGAGTGCGCGATCCGGTTCGGTCTCGCGGTGAACGGCCGGATTTCCGCCGCCGGCCGGTTCGCGCGCAAGAACTATTTCTATCCCGACCTCCCGAAGGGGTACCAGATTTCGCAGTATGAGGCGCCGATCTGCGAAGGCGGGTGGTTGGATATTCCTGTGGATGGCCGCTCGAAGCGCATCCGCATCACGCGCGCGCATCTCGAAGAGGACGCGGGCAAGAATCTGCACGAGATGGGAGAGGGCGCGAGCCACGTGGATCTCAACCGCGCGGGCACGCCGCTGTTGGAGATCGTGAGCGAGCCGGACCTGCGCTCGTCCGACGAGGCCGTCGCGTATTTGAAGGCGCTGCACGAGCTGGTGGTCTATCTGGGGATCTGCGACGGAAATATGGACGAGGGCAGCTTTCGCTGCGACGCGAACGTCTCGATCCGGCCGCGCGGCCGGGAGGCGTTCGGAACGCGGGCGGAATTGAAGAACATCAATTCCTTCCGCTACGTCAAGCGCGCGATCGAGTACGAGGTCGAGCGCCAGATCGAGCGGGTGGAGCGGGGCGAGCGCATCGTGCAGGAAACCCGGCTCTTCGATCCGCAGCGCGGCGTCTCGGTCTCCATGCGCTCGAAGGAAGACGCGCACGATTACCGGTATTTCCCCGAGCCGGACCTGGTGCCGATTGCGCCGCCCGAGTCGTGGATCGCGGCGGTGCGCGCGGGCTTGCCGGAACTGCCGGAGGCCAAGCGCGCGCGGTTCATTGCCGACTACGGCATCGAGCCGTATGACGCCGCGGTGCTGACCGGCAGTCGCGCACTGGCCGATTATTTCGAGGCCGCGATCCGTCAGGGCGCTCCCGCGAAGGCCGCCGCGAATTGGATCATGAGCGAACTCCTGGCGCTGCTCAACGCGGAGGGCGCCGACATCGAAAGCTGTCGCGTCACGCCCGCGGGGTTGGCCGCGCTGTTCGGATTGATCGACGCGGGGACCATCAGCGGCAAGATCGCGAAGACCGTGTTCGAGGAGATGTACCGCACGGGGGCCGACCCGGCGGCGATCGTGGCGGCCAGGGGCCTCGTGCAGATGAGCGATTCCGCTGAGCTGACGTCGGTCATCGACCAGGTCATCGCCGACTCGCCGAAAGAGCTGGCGCAATACCGGGCCGGGAAGGACAAACTCTTCGGCTTCTTCGTCGGTCAGGTCATGAAGCGCACGCAGGGCAAGGCCAACCCCGCGGCGGTCAACGACTTGCTGAAGGCGCGCTTGCAATGACCCGATTCTCTAGTTGGGAGCCTGTCCGGCTTGGAGTCTGTTCAGGAAAGCGCCAGATGCAAGGCGGCGCTGAGCACCGGACCGGAGCGTACTCTGCGTGTACGTGAGGACCGGAGCGCAAGCGGCAACGCAGCAGATGGCCTTTCATGGACAGACTCCTAGGGGGGTGAGGATTCGATGAGCGAGATCGCGCAGGTGTTCGGGCGGGAAATTCTCGATTCGCGGGGCATGCCCACGGTCGAGGTGGAGGTGGTGTTGGACAGCGGGGCGAGCGGCCGGGCGGCGGTGCCGTCGGGCGCCTCCACCGGCGAGCACGAGGCGCTCGAGCTGCGGGACGGCGACGCCAAGCGCTATCGCGGCAAGGGCGTGCTCAAGGCGGTCCGCCATGTCAATGAGACGATCGGTCCCCAACTCGTCGGCTACGACGCGTCGGAACAGGCGCTGATCGATCGGATGATGATCGATCAGGACGGCACGCCCGCCAAGCACAAGCTGGGGGCGAACGCCATCCTCGGTGTCTCGCTGGCGGTCGTGCATGCCGCGGCGGCGGACGCCGGCGTCCCGCTCTATCGCTACCTGGGCGGCATCCGCGCGCGGCGCCTGCCGGTGCCGATGATGAATATCCTCAACGGCGGGGCCCACGCCGACAACGGCATCGACATCCAGGAGTTCATGATCGTGCCCCGGCGCGCCGGTTCGTTCGGCGAAGCGCTTCGCATGGGGGCGGAAGTCTTTCACGCGCTGAAGGACATCCTGCGCAAGGGCCGCCACATCACCGCGGTCGGCGATGAAGGCGGATTCGCGCCAAGATTGGCGTCCAACGAAGAAGCGCTGACCCTGGTCGTGCGCGCCATTACCGAGGCGGGATACAAGCCTGGTCGGGATATCGCCCTGGCGCTGGACGCGGCGGCGAGCGAGCTCTATGCCAAGGGGAAATATCTCTTTCAGTCCGGCTCGAAAGTCGAGCGCTCAGCCGAGCAATTGGTCGATTGGTATGAGGGGCTCGTCGATCGGTTTCCCATCGTGTCGATCGAGGACGGCATGGCGGAGAACGATTGGAAGGGCTGGCGCCTGCTCACCGAGCGCCTGGGCGGACGCGTGCAGTTGGTGGGCGACGATCTCTTCGTCACCAATGCGTCGTTGTTGGCGCGCGGCATCGCCGAGCGCTGCGGGAATGCGGTGCTCGTCAAACTCAACCAGATCGGCACCGTGACTGAAACCTTGGAGACGATCGAGATGGCGCAGGCGGCGACATTCGGCGTCGTCATTTCGCATCGCTCGGGAGAAACCGAAGACACGACCATCGCCGACCTGGCGGTGGGGGTCAACGCGGGGCAGATCAAAACCGGATCGCTCTCCCGCACCGATCGGATCGCCAAGTACAATCAATTGCTCCGGATCGAGGACGATTTGGCGGAAGCGGGCCGGTTCGAGACGGCGGACCTCTTCCGCGCCCCCGTCTCCAGGAAACGCCGCGCATGAACGGGGCGGCTCGCCAGCGAGCGCCGCGCGGAGGGCGATGGTCGCGGTCCAACCGGCGTCGCGACGACGCGGCGCGGCGGGAGCGTCGAGCGGCCTGGCTCACCCTGGGGCTGGGGGTGCCGGCGTTGGGCGTGCTGGTGTTCACCTTGTTTTTCGGCGAGCGGGGGTTGGTTCGGTTTATGGGGATGGCGGATCATCAGGATCAGTTGAAGGAGGACATCACCGCCCTCAAGGCCGACAATTCAACGCTTCGATCGGAGATTGAGCGTCTCAGAACCGACCCGGAGATGATCGAGGGGATCGCACGGGAACGTTTGGGCATGGGGCGGCGGGGGGAGGTCGTCTATCGTTTCGATCCGCGGGCTCCCGACTCTCCATGACGGCCCGCGATGCCGGAGAGCCGACATCGGGGGCGGTATCCCGCACGGGGACCGTCGCCTTGATCGGACGCCCCAATGTGGGTAAGTCCACCTTGCTCAACCGCCTGGTCGGGGAGAAGGTGGCTATCGTCTCATCGATCCCCCAAACGACTCGCACGCGCGTGCTCGGCATCAAGCACCTGCCGGGCGCAGAAATCATCTTTCTCGATACGCCCGGCATCCACACACCCCGCCACCTCCTCAACGAAGTGATGCTCCGCACCGCTCGCGCCGTGCTGGAGGAGGCGGACGTGATTTGCGTGGTGGTGGACGTGTCGGCCGGTTGGGGGGCCAACGATCGCCTGGTGCTCGATCTCGTCCGGGGCCGGGGCGCCCCGGTATTGTTGATCTTGAATAAAGTCGACCGGATGCCGAAACCCAAGATCTTACCCGTCATCGACGAGAGCCGGAAGGTCTTCGACTTTGCCGAGATTTTCCCGATCTCGGCCAAGCAGGATGACGAGTTCGACGCCCTCTTGCGGGCGATCGTCGATCGCCTGCCGACCGGCGAGGCGCGCTATCCTGCTGATGAATATACCGATCAGACCGTGCGCGTCATGGCCGCCGAATTCATCCGCGAGGCCATTCTGGCCCATACTCGGGAGGAGGTCCCGCACTCGGTGGCGGTGCGGATCGAGGAGTTTCAGGAAGATGAGGCCAAAGGCCTGGTGAGAATCAAGGCCCTGGTGCTGGTCGAGAAGGCCTCGCAGCGGGGAATTTTGATCGGCGCCAAAGGCGGGATGATGAAGCAGGTGGGAGAACAGGCGCGGGCCGAGCTTGAGCGCATGTTGGGGCGGCGGGTGTTCATCGGCTTGTGGGTGGGGGTCGAACCCGAGTGGCGCCAGGACCCCCGCGCGTTGCAGGAATTGGGGTATACATGACCGACGCCAAGTTCGATGTGATCGTCGAGAGCTTCAGGAAGTTCTTGCGGCGCGGAGCGATCACGCACCTCTCGAACATGGTCAACAAGATGCGACCGCCCGACATCGCGCAGGTCGTCCGGCATCTCGCCACCGTCCAAGAGCGGCGCACCGTCTTCGAAGTCATCCGCGACGTGAAGGCCAAGGCCGCGGTCTTGAGCGAAATCGAGCCCGCCGCGATGACCGATCTCTTGTCCGACATGCCACCGCATGACGTGGTGGTCGTCCTACGCGAATTGGCTTCCGACGACGTCGCCGATATTCTCGGCACACTGGCGGAGGAGAAGGCCCAGGAGATCCTCCGGCTCATGAAGTCGGAGCAGTCGGAGGATGTCGAGGGCCTGCTGCGCTATCCCGAAGAGACCGCCGGCGGCATCATGTCGACCGACTTCGTCTCGCTGCCGGAAGAGACGACGGTCAAGGACGCGATCGCCCACCTGCAGGAAACCTCCGCTAAACAAATGGTGTTCTATCTCTATGTGACCGACGCCGATGGCCGCTTGGTGGGGGTCGTGTCGTTGCGCCAGCTCTTGGTCGTCTCAGCCGCCACGCCGTTGAAGAGGATCATGACCTCGGACGTCATCAGCGTGGTAGCCGATATGGATCAGGAGGAGGTGGCCAAGCTGGTCGCGCGCTATAACATCCTCGCCATCCCGGTCGTCGATAAAGAGACCCGGCTCGTCGGGATCATCACGGTTGACGACGTGGTCGACGTCATTCGCGAGGAGGCCACCGAGGACATTTTGAAAATGGCCGGCGCGACGGAAGCCGACCTGTTGCAGATGTCGAGCGTGCGCGCGGCTCGGCTGCGGCTTCCCTGGCTGCTCACCAGCCTGGTGGGGGGCATGATCACGGGGGTCTTTCTCTGGTTCTTTCGCCCGGCCATCCAGCAGGTCATTGCGCTGGCGAGCTTTATTCCCGTGATTACCGCGATGGGCGGCAACATCGGCCTCCAAACCTCCACGCTCGTCGTGCGCGGCCTGGCGACCGGACGGATCGAGTCCGCGGACCTGCGGGCCGTGTTCGTGAAAGAGCTGGCGGTCGGGGTGTTGATGGGCACGATATGCGGCACGATCGTCGGCGTGGTGGCGCAGATCTGGCACGGTCCGGCCATGTTGGGGGTGGTGGTCGGCGTGTCGATGTTCATCGCGATCACGGTCGCCTCGATCATGGGAACGCTGATGCCGATCTTCCTTCGGAAACTGGGCATCGATCCCGCCATCTCATCCGGCCCGTTCGTCACGGCGGCCAACGACATCACGGGACTGGTGATTTATCTGGGGTTGGCCACGGCCCTCCTGCCGTATCTGCTCTAACCCGATGCTGCGCGAGAGCCAAGCGATCGTGCTGGCGGGCCGCAAGCTGGGCGAGGCCGATACGCTGGTGACGATCCTGACCTGGGATCATGGCCTGCTCAAGGGCGTGGCCAAGAGCGCCCGGCGGATGAAGAATCGGTTCGGCAGCGCGGTCCAGCCCTTTTCCTATGGGCAGGCGATCTGGTTTGAAACCCGTGCCGACGCCTTGCGCCGGATCAATCACCTCGACACCCTCCATTCGTTCCGGGGCCTCCGCGAGGACTTCGATTTGCTCGGCCACGCGGCGGTGATGGCCAATGCCGCGCGTCGGCTTCTGCCCGAAGAGCAACCCGCCCGCGAGACCTTTGCGGCGCTGCTGCGGGGGTTTCATGCGCTGGAGGCCGGGGCGGACGGCGGCCGCACGGTGCTCTTCTTCCTGCTGGCGCTGGCACAGGCGGCCGGCTATCAGCCTCGGGTCGATCGGTGTCTCATCGGCCATCACCCGGTGGTGGACGGGCGTGCCGGGCGATGGCTGTTCATTCCCGAACTGGGCGGCACCGTATGCGCGCCCTGTTATGGCGGCTCCCGCCGGGCCGTCCCCTCCCAAGCCGGAGTGGAGTTGTCGGCTGCCGCCCACGCCTTCCTCCGCCACGTGATCCGTCTGCCCCACGGCCTGCGGGATCGGTTGAAGGCCGAACCGGAGCTCATCCAGACCGCCCGGCTCGTCGTGGAGTCCGTCATCATGGAACACGCCCGCCGGCTCACCAAGCGGCCGGTTCCCGGGCGGACCGTGTCTCCACTCGGGTCGCGATGAATGTCCGGGACTGATCACTCGTCTAGGTCGGACGAAGAGATTCCAAGACCGCTCTTGGATGACGAGGCGTGGGTCGCAAAAGCCCAACGGGGAGATCCCGAGGCGTTCGGGGAACTGGTCACACGTCATCGTCGTCGCGCGTATCAGGTGGCGCTCGGCATGATCGGCCATCCCGAGACGGCCATGGACCTGACCCAGGACGCGTTGCTGCGGGCCTATCAAAGTCTGGCGCACTTCCGCGGCGACGCGAAGTTTTCCACCTGGCTGCGGCGCATCGTCACGAACGTGTGCCTGGATCATCTTCGCCGGGCCGAGCATCGCGTCATGGCGGCCTCCTACGATGACGCGTTGGGGGAGGGGGACGACGGGGGCGACGCGGTCCGGCTGACCAGCACGATCGAGTCGCCCGATACCGGCGTCTCGCGCAAGGAGTTGGGCCGCGCGATCATGGCGGCGATGGGCGAGTTGACGCCCGAGCAGCGCGCGGCGCTTGTGTTGCGGGAGATCGAGGGCCTGTCCTATGAGGAGATCGCCACGACGATGGGATGTGCGACCGGTACGGTGATGTCCCGGCTTCATTACGCCAGAAAACGGATGCAGAGTTTATTACGGGAGCATCATGGACGGTGACGAGACGATGAGGGCCGCCTGCGAGACGATCGACCCGTTGCTGAGCGCGTTTGCCGACGGCGAACTGTTCGGGAGCGAGCGGGAGATGATCGAGCGCCATGTGGCCGGGTGTGCCGTGTGTCGGGGGACCGTGGAGACCTACCGGACGGTGGGTCTCGCGTTGCGCGAGCACGTGGCCGCCGAGGCCGCAGTCGTTTCCGCAGCGCTCACCTGGCCGCCTCGCCGGCGCGCCTTCCGCGTGCCGGTCTTGACACCCCGCCGCCCGCTCAACTATCATGTCGCGCGCCGGTCCCATCCCTGGCCGGTCTTGGCGGGGGCGGCGGCGCTGGCAATGGGGGTCATCGGGCTCGCCACGTTTCGCGCGGAGGGACCACCGGCCAACTTTGTGGAGATCGAACGGGTGGACGCGTCGGGGCCGGTCTTGGTGCTCCCAGGGAAGGGGGGACAGATGACGATTATCTGGGTGTTTGAGGCCGATGAGCGATCGGCCCCTGAGGCGACCGCAATATGAGACGGTCCGTGATCCATCGCGCCGGCCTGTTGATCGCGGTCGTTCTGCTCGGGGCGGCGGCCGCGTGGGGTCAGTCGGCGGTCAATCTGAACGTGCAGGTGATTCACGCGTCCAATACCGGCAAGGCGGTGGACCCGGCCCTGGCGAAGATCCGCTCGCAACTCAGTTCATTCAAATACACCAATTATGCGTTGCTTGAGACCCGGCCCTTCACCACCGCGATCGGCGCCAAACACGCCATGCCCCTGCCGGGGGGGAAAATTCTCGATCTGTATCCGTACGGCGTGTCGGGTGGAAGTCTCGAATTATTGGTGACGATCACCGACGGCGCCAAGCGGGTGCTGGATACGACCTTCCGTCTCTCCAACGGCGGCACCATTCTGGTCGGAGGCCCGACCCATGCAGACGGTGTTTTGATCGTCGCCATTTCCGGTTCCTTCTAAGTATCCCACCCATAGGTCCCCGTTTTGACGCGCTATTGACGGCAAGCTACGTTTACACGTGCCGAGGAGCGCATGATCGCCCAGCTCATAGATCCCGCCCACTACGCGTTCAATCCCTACGCCGTGCCGACCTTCACGGCTGCGGCCGCGATGCTGATCCTGGGGTTGGCGGTGCTCATTCGCGAGCGCGCCACGCTGTTGAGCGCGTCATTCATGGTGATGGCGATGACGATCGCCGTCTGGCTGGTCGGTTTTTCGATGATGTATATCGCCGCGGATCAGGCGGTGCGGCTGTGGTGGGCCCGCGCGGCGTATGTGGGCGTGCCGCTGATTCCGCCGGCTGTCTATCACTTCGCGGTGGTGGTCCTGGGGCTGGCCGAGCGCCGTCGCCCGCTCGTCAGGGTCGCGTGGGGTCTCGGGATCGTCCTGGCGGCGGCGTCGGTCCTGACCGGCGCGTTGATCGAGGATCTGTACCGGTATTGGTGGGGGTACTACCCTC